>JANRLE010000072.1:0-15662 GCA_033762895.1 Bryobacteraceae bacterium
ATGATGAACTCACCAGCTCAGGTGTTCAATGAATGCGCTGAGGAGTACGCCCGGCGGTTCATGGACCTGAGTGCCTATCACGCTTCGCTCGACCTGTTCTGCCAAGCGGTTGAGGCGCCAACCGCCGCTGTCTTCGACGTGGCATGCGGCCCTGGGAATATCCCGCGCTACCTCCTGATGAAGCGCCCGGGGTTTCGCGTGCTCGGTGTCGACTTGGCTCCGAACATGCTTCGCCTGGCCCGGGCCTGCTGCCCCGGCGCCGAATTTCGAATGATCGACGCCCGCGACATTCGCCACTTGGGCCGAAGGTTCGATGCCCTGACTTGCGGGTTCTGCCTGCCTTACCTGTCGAAGCCGGAGGCGATTGGGCTGATCGCCGACGCAGCGGCTCTACTTCACGTTGGAGGCGTGCTGTATTTGAGCACGATGGAAGGCGACTACACGAGGTCCGGGCCCACCAGATCGACCGATGGCCGCCACGAGCTGATCATGTACTTCCACGAAGCCAAATATCTGACGGCGGCTCTCTTCGATAACGGGTTCGACGTGTTTCATACGTGCCGAAGGGAGTTGGCCGGAGAGAACGGGACGACGGCCACGGACTTGATCCTCCTCGCGAGGTTCAAGGGCGAGTCCCCGAAAGCGGATTAGGATGCGGCGGGCGGGCCGACGTTGGCCGCCTTGAGATTCGTAAGTGCACAGTATTGGATTAGCCCGTTTCGTGTCACAAGCCGAAGACGTACAGCACGCGGTCGGCGGCAATGGCGATGTGCTGGCGGCCATCGATGTTGAACGAGATGGGGTTGGCGGCGATGGGGCCACCGGCCTGAAAGTCCCAGAGTGGCTTTCCGGTACGGGCGTCGAGGGCGAACACGTTGCCCTCGTTGGTGCCTGAGAACACCAATCCGCCCGCTGTGGAGAGCACACCCGCCCAGGGGGCCGAACGAAGGCGGAACTCCCACGCCAGCTTGCCCGTGGTTGCCTCCAGGGCGCGCAGAGCACCCCACTGCTCCTTCTCCGGTATGCGAGTCTCGCCACCGCCGACGAAGAAGGTGCCGGGCTTGTATTCAGCTTCGCGCTTGTAGTAAGTAGAGCCCACCTCGCGGGTGGAAACATACACGAACCCGGTGGCCGGACTGTAGGACGGGCTGAACCAGACGGTGGCGCCGTTGAGGCTCGGCCAGACCAGTGTGCCTTGCTCGGAAGGGTCCATGCCGGGGACCAGTACGGGACGGCCGCGGTCGTCCAGTCCCCTGGCCCAGGTCTGCCTGGCGTACTCCCGGCCGGCCAGGAATTCGCCCGTCTCGCGGTCCAGCACGTAGTAAAAGGCGTTGCGGTTGGGAGAGACGATCAGCTTGCGGGCGCGGCCGCGGACCTGCGCGTCGATGAGGATCGGGACATGCGTGGCGTCCCAATCGTGCGTGTCGTGCGGGGTGAACTGGAAGTGCCAGCGCAGCTTGCCGGTATCGCCGTCCAGAGCCACGAACGAGCAGGTGTAGAGGTTGTCGCCAAGGCGCGAATCGCCGTTCCAATCCGGGCCGGGGTTGCCGATGCCCCAATAGACCAGGTTGAGGCCCGGATCGTAAGCGCCGGTGACCCAGGTGGAGCCGCCGCCGGTTTTCCAGCTCTCTCCCTGCCACGTATCATGCCCCTTCTCGCCCGGGCCGGGGATGGTGTAGAAACGCCAGGCGCGCTTGCCGGTGGTGGCGTCATAGGCGTCCAGGAAGCCGCGGATTCCCGCCTCTCCGCCGCTCAGGCCGACGATCACCTTGTCCCTGATCGCCAGCGGGGCCAGCGTCATGGAGTAGCCTGGCTTGTAGTCTTCCACCTGCACCGACCAGCGTTCCTGGCCGCTTTTGAGATCAAGCGCCACCACGTAACAATCGAGCGTGGCGACATAGAGCATGTCATTGAGGATGGCCGGGCCACGGTTGACGCGGCCGAAGCCGATGGACTGGTAGTCAGCGGGGATAGGCCGTTCCCATTGCCACAGCGGGCGCCCGGTGCGAAGATCCAGCGCAGCGGCCTTGTTGGGCGCGGTGATGTACATCACGCCGTCCACGACGATGGGGGAAACCTCGGTGCGGGCGAGCGGGAACTGATAGGTCCACCGCGCCCGAAGCCCCGCAACGTTGGCCGGGGTCAGCTCCGTGAGCGGGGAATAGCGATGACCCTGATAGTTGCCGGAGTAGGTCAGCCAATTGCCGGGTTCCCTGGTCTGGGCCTCCACGATGCGCTGGTAGGGTACAACGGATCCGGCAACCGGCCGTGAGGCGTCTCCCTCTCCGGCCACAAGGTAGGCCACCAGGTCTTCCAACTGCGCCGCGGGCAGGGTGGAGGCGCTGTAGGCGGGCATGGTGCTCTCCGCGGGAAGGCGGCGGATGTCTTTCAACTCGGACTTGCGGAAGCTGTGGACCACCCCGCCTGCCGCCTCGCGCAGTTGCAGCGAGAAGGGATCCTCATTGGCGCGCACGCCGCGGATGGTGCGGCCTGCGGTGGTGACGGCTTCCATCAGCAGGAAGTCGTCGGGAAGGCTGGCCGCGGGGTTGCGAATGGACTCCCGCAAGTAGGCGGCGTTGCGTTTGGTTCCGATACCGGTAAGTTCGGGACCGTTGCCGGATCCTGCTCCGGATCGGATGTGGCAGCCGCCGCAGCCTTTCGATGCGTAGACCGCGGCGCCTCGCCGGGGATCGCCGGTGAGCGCTTCCGGCTTGACGGCGCCGAGTGATCGCACGTAGGCGGCGACACTCGCCACTTCACGTACGGAAAGCTGCCAGGCGCCGGGCATTTCCGGCGGCAGCCCGGCCGAGATGGCTTTGCGCAACGCCTCGTCGTCCGGAGCTTTGACAAGAGTGGGGCGGTTAAGCGAAGGGCCGCGTCCGCCGGTGCCGCCCTGGCCATGACACACCGCGCATTGCGATTCAAAAATACGTTTGCCGAGGGTGAGATCGGGCACCGGATCGTGCGCCGATTGCGGGTGAAGGGGGGAGACGGCAAGCCAGAGGAAGGGAAGGACGGTCAACGCGCGCATAGACGCAAGCTTAAACCCGCGGGAGGAGGCCGGCAAGCCTCCTCCGCGAGAATCCTGAATCTATTCGGCCGGCGTACCGTCGTTTTCCGGCTTGGAATAGTAGTAGCTGTGATAGTAGGTGTATTTGCTGTACAGCTCTCCGCGCCGGGCGCCATTGACGATGATGCCGAGCACGTTGTTCTCGCACAGCGACTGCATGGCGCGCGTCACCGAGTCGATTGTCGTCGTTCCGATGCGCACCACCAGCACCGTGCCGTGACACAGCGTGGAAAGCAGGTTCGCGTCAGCGGCGAACAGCAGCGGCGGGGAATCGAGAACCACCCAGTTGAACACCTGCGGCAGCGCATCCAGCATGTGCTTCACCTCGGTGAGGTTGAGCAGTTCCAGCGGATTGATCACGGCCTCGCCGGCGGGCATGATGTAGAGGTTGGTGCCTGCCACGCGCTTGATCACTTCATGCAATTCGGCTTTGCCCTGCAGGAAATCGGTGATGCCGGGGCTGCGGTCCACCTGGAACATGTTGTGAACGATCGGCCGGCGGAAGTCGAAATCGGCCAGCAGGGTCAGGTTATTGGTGAGGTGGGATTCGGCCAGCGCCAGGTTCACCGCGGCGAAGGACTTGCCCTCGGCCGGGGA
This sequence comes from Bryobacteraceae bacterium, assembly GCA_033762895.1. Lineage (GTDB taxonomy): Bacteria > Acidobacteriota > Terriglobia > Bryobacterales > Bryobacteraceae > CADEFT01. Next base: position 3,668 of record JANRLE010000072.1, read on the forward strand.
AGGGCTGGTGACCACAACGGTGTGGATGGGCTGCAGGCCCTGCAGGTGATTCAACCGGGTGCGCAGCGTCCGGAACTCCTCCATCGGCGCCTCATGGGGCCGGGAAGCGTCGATCAGGTGCGCCTCGGGCGAGGGATTGAACGGAATCTCCTGCACCTGTTCGAGCAGGTTCCGCATTACCGGGTCCAGCGGCGATCCGGCGACGGCGACACCGCCGCGGCTCGAACTGGGTGGCGGCTGCGCGCCGGGGATAAAACTGCCGGATTGTTCGGCTCTTCTTAATGCGTCATGTACGCGGCTCATTCTGATTTCCTCCGGGTTCGTTCACGTGCTTTGTTTTGTGGCGGTTTACACATGAGCCACGAAATAGTAGTAATAGACAGATGCCGACATCACCATGACGCCGACAATCGACGCGGTGGACCATGCCAGCCATGACAATCTCCGCCGCCGCCGCATCACCAGATCGTTTTCGAGCAGCGGAATGCTGCCGAGAATATTGAGCTGGGTGTAAGCACGGACGTCCTTCAGATTCTTGAGCGACGTATCCTTCAACTCGCGCGCGCCGGCGAAGAACAACCCCAGCAGGAAGCCGATGGCGGTGCCCACGCCGATAATCATGGGCCGGTTCGGCTCTGAGGGCTTCATCGGCAGGGAGGCTGGATCCAGCAGTTCGAGGTTCTCACCCTGCTGGCGGTTTTCCAGTTCCGTGGCGACGCGTGAGAGCGCCTGTTTCTTGTTCAGATCTTCCACGCGCTGACGCACCAGGTCACGTTCGCGCAGGAAATCCATGTACTCTTTTTCGCTCAGCGGAGTGGCATTCAGCCGTCCCTGGGCTGAGCCGATCTGGGCCTGCACCATCGCCAACTGCCGCTTGGCGTCTTCCATCTCCAGATCCTTGGCTTCCATGGCGCTCTGCAGGCGCTTGATGATCGCTTCCAGTTCCTTCTGCTTTTCGATGATCAGGGGATTGGTCACCGTGCGGGTCTGCGTCTGGGGGCCCGGGTCGGGCTTCTTGGTGGCCTCTTCCTTCTTGAGCGCGTCGCGGTTGCGGCGGATGGAAGCAAGCACGGCCTCGGCCCGCTGCACATCGGGGTGGGTCTCGCGATAGTTCTCTTTGAGAGCGGCGATGCCGGCTTCCTGCCGCATCACTTCGTTCTCCAGAGCCGCCAGTCTTTCGTTCCGGGCCGCCGTCTGCGGGAGGTTCACGGTCTCAGTGCTGGTGGCGCTCAACTGCGACAGCCGGTCTTTGTTGATGCGCAGTTCGCTCTCGGTGAGCAGCCGCTCCTGGTTCAGACGGCTGACGATGCCGTTGAGGTTGGAGGCGCGCTGCTCAAGCGCGTTCAACTGCTGAAGGTTCTGCTGCACCTGATCCGGCAACTGTCCGGCCTTGTCGATGCGGAACCGCGCCAGCTTGTCTTCCACGCCTTCCAGTTCCTTGCGCGCCTGTTCCAACTGGTCCTTGAGAAACTGAGTGGTGAAGTTGGAGGCATTGGAGCGGTCGCGCGTATTCTCAGTGATGAAGCGGCCCACCAGATCCTGGCAGACCTTCTGCGCCAGTCCGCGGTTCAGATAAGCGAACGAGATCTGAAAGGCCGGTACGGTCTTGCGGCCTTCGGTGGCGGTGGCGAAATTCACCACGTTGGAAATCCGCACGTCCTTGCGCCGCATCTCTTCCACCACGTCTTCCATGGGCAGGCGCGCGCGTTCCCGCGGATACAGGCCATAGGTGTTGATGATGTTGGTGAGCGTGCTGCGGCTGAGGATCTGCTGCGCCATCGAATTGATGCGCTGTGACATCTCCATGTTGATGTTCTGCGGCACGAAGGCCTCAGGCACTTGTGGCGGTACAACGCGCACGACGGCGGTCGATATGTAAGTGTCCGGCCAAAGATGCGCCACCACCACCGAAATCACCAGTCCGGCAAACAGCGGCCCGAAAATCCAGGCCTTGTGCCGCCGGATGATATCGATGTAATCCTCCATGTCCGGCGCGCGCCGGTTGACACTTAACGCCGATTCCAACGTTTCAGTCGGCATGATTCCCTCTCGAGCTCCACAATGGTTTAGTCTTTTGCTTTTTTAAGGAATAATAATGTGGTCGCCGTTTTCAAGCGTGACATTCTGCTTGAGGTTCTTGCCCTCGACCACTTCCTTATAGTTGAACTTGAGGCGCTGGTCGCCCCTTACGATCACGATCTTTTTCTTGTTGGCGTATTCCCGCAGCCCGCCTGCGGCGCTGATGGCCTGCAGGACGTTGGTCTCGGTGATCAGCGGGTATTGGCCGGGCCGGTTGATCTCACCCGTCATGTAGAACTTCTTGCTGTTCACCTGCTGCACGGATACGAACACTTCCGCGCGGTTCATGTGCTTGAGAAGGGCTTCGGTGATCGCCTTTCCCAACTCGTCCGGCGTGCTGCCGGAGGCTTTTAATTCGCCGATCAAAGGCATTGAGATCATCCCGTCCGGGCGAACCATCAGCGCGCCGGTCAACTCCGGCTCACGCCATACCTTGATCCCGATAATGTCTTCCGGGCCGATGCGGTAGGTCTTCGGGTCCACTGGGGCGCCCGCGCCTTGCACCGCTTCTTGCGGAGTTTTCGGATCGTTGACTTCCTGTTCATTCTTTTTCTGTTGCTGCGCCATGACGATGGGTGCGGCCAACAGCAGGGCTGTCAGGAATCTGGAGCGATAGGTCATCGGGGCGTGTCCTCAAGAACTCAGTTGGGAAAAAGCGGCCAGCCACTATCACAAGCCAGCCGAGTTTTTCCTCTTACCATTATACTGAGACCTGCCGGATCTGGTGGGGAAGCCGCCCTAAACTCTACATTCTGCGGGCGGGGGGATGCCGGGGAATATGGGGGTACTGGCGGCCAGTGTATGCCGGCCCTCAATCGTTTGAAATTCTGGAGTACGATGATGGAGCGACAGCGATGAACTACCACTTGGCAAAGACTGACCCGGACACCTATTCCATCGACCAGTTTGAACGCGACCAGGAAACCGCTTGGGATGGAGTGACCAATCCGCAGGCCGTCAGGGCGATCCGCCAGATGAAACCGGGCGATCTGGTTTTTATCTATCACAGCGGCGGGTTGTCGGCCGTGGTAGGGCTGGCGAAGGTCACGTCGGAGCCACGCGACGATCCCCGGAATGCGAAATCGGCGGTGGTGGACCTGAAGTTTCTGACGCGGCTGGAGCCGCCGACCACGCTGCAGCAGATCAAACTCTCAGGTCTGTTTGACGACTGGAGCCTGGTGCGCCAATCCCGCCTCTCCACGATGGCCGCGCCGCCGGCCTTCGCCAAGTGGATGAAAAGCCGCTATCCGGGAAAAGTAGAATAGTCCGTGATGTCCCGCGCTGTTGCCGCCTTCGCCCTGCTGCTTGCCGCCTGCTCCACTCCCAAGCCGCCGCCCGACACGGTGGTGATTGAAGGGGCGACGCTGATTGATGGAACGGGCGCGGCGCCGGTGGAGGATTCGGTTGTCGTGATTCGCGACGGCAGAATCCTGAGCGCGGGCGCCCGCGCGCTGGTAACGGTGCCGGGAGACCATGTCTCGTTTCAGGCCAGGGGCAAAACGCTGATACCGGGCCTGATTGATCTGCACGTGCATCTGGGATCGACGGGCGGACCCGGCTTCCGGCCCGCCGATTACACGCGCGAGCGCATTGTGAAGAATCTGAACTCCTATCTCTACTACGGAGTTACCAGCGTGCGAAGCGCCGGCACTGAGCGCGAAGCCGGCATGGAGATTCGCAATGAGCAGCGCAGTTCGGCGGTGTCCACCGCGCGGCTGTTTACCGCGGGGCGAGGCTTTACGGCGCCGGGCGGCCATCCCTCGCAGGAGATCGGGGACATTGCGCGGCAGCCCGCCGATGAAGCCGATGCGCGCCGCCAGGTGGCGGAACTGGCGGCTCAGCATGTGGATCTCATCAAGATCTGGATTGACGATCTGCGCGGCAAGGCGCCGAAGATATCGCGTCCGGTAATCGAGGCGATACTGAGTGAAGCGGCGCGCCATCGCATTGCAGTGGTGGCGCATATCCATTCGCTGGCCGATGCGCGTCACCTGTTGGAGCATGGCGGCGCCGGCTTTATGCACATGGTGCGCGACACCGAAGACATACCAGCGGCGTTTGTGGCGCAGCTTAGCGCCAGGCAGATCGTGTTCACTCCCACCCTGATCCGGCAGGAACTGGCGTGGTTTTACCGCGACAAGCCGCGCCGTCTTGAAGAGGCGGTTCCCCTGGTGGATGAAGACACAATGAAGGCGATGCGCGCGGCCGCGGCCGCCAGCGGCACCCCCACTGCCGAGGCGCGTCTGGAGTTTGACCGCGCGATGCGCAATACGAAACGGCTTGCCGAAGCAGGCGTGCCCATCGGCGTGGGCAGCGATGGCGGTTCGCAGATGGACCTGCCCGGTTTGATGACGCATCGCGAGTGTGAGTTGTTGGTGGAAGCGGGTTTCACGCCGCTGGAGGCCATTGTGGCGGCCACGCGCAACGGGGCTTTGGCGCTGGGCAGAGGCGATGAGCTTGGGACGATCGCTCCGGGCCGCCGCGCCGATCTGGTGCTGCTCGACGCCGATCCCACAGTGGCGATCACCAACCTTCGCCGCATCGATCGCGTGATGCTGGACGGCCGGTGGGTGGACCGCGCAAAGCTCGCTTTGCGGTAACCGAACGGTGCTAAAATCCCGTTGATGCCAGACAATCCCCGCCGCGATTTTATGAAGGCCGCCGGTGCCGCCGCCTTCACCACTAACCTTTTCACCGGTAAGCTGAAGGGCGCCAACGACAAGGTGAACACTGCGTTCATCGGTATGGGCCGCATGGGCACGGGCAACCTTGGCTATGCCAAGAAGCAGGACAACGTCGCCGTCACCCATGTCTGCGATGTGTACAAACCGAATCTGGACAAGGCTGCTTCGATGGCGCCCGAGGCCAAGGCGATCCGCGACTTCCGGGAAATTCTCGCCGACAAGTCAGTGGACGCCGTCTGCATCTCCACGCCCGATCACTGGCATCCCTACATGACCGTGGAGGCGTGCAAGGCGGGCAAGGACGTGTATGTCGAAAAGCCCATCTGTGTGGTCGTGGATGAAGGCAGGAAGATGGTGGAGGCCGCGCGCAAGTACAAGCGCGTGGTGCAGGCGGGCACCATGCAGCGCTCCGGTGAGCACTTCCAGAAAGCGGCGCAGATTGTCAGAAGCGGGGCGATCGGCAAAGTGACCTTCGTGCGCACGTGGAACTATGGCCTGATGGCGCCCGAAGGCATCGGCACGCCCGCCGACGCCGCGCCGCCACCCGATCTTGACTGGGATATGTGGCTGGGGCCCGCGCCCCGGCGTCCGTTCAACGCCAACCGCTTTGGCGTCGATCCCAAAGCCTTCTCGCACTTCCGCTGGTTCTGGGACTACGCGGGCGGCATGATGACCGACTGGGGCGTGCATCTTCTGGACATCGTGCAGATGGCCTTCGATGAAGCGATGCCCAGCGTCATCACGTGCGTGGGCGGCAAGTTCCGTCTCACCGACAATCGCGAGACTCCCGACACCATCACCGCCACCTACGAATACCCCGGGTTCCTTGCCACCTACGAGAATCGCTACGGCAACAACAACTCGCTGTTTGGCAAAGGTTACGGCATCACCTTTCACGGCGACAGGGGAACGCTGTTCGTTGACCGCAGCACCTATCAGATCTGGCCCGAGAAAGGTTCCGATCTGAAGGAAGAGGAAGTGAAGTCCTCCAACAACGCGAACCTGGCGCACTGGAAGAATTTTCTCGATTGCATCCGCTCGCGCGAGAAACCCAACAGCGACATCGAGAAGTGTTTTCGCTCATCGGCCACGTGCCTGCTTGCCAACGTCGCCCTGCGCAGCCGTCTGCGTCTGGACTGGGATGGCGAGACGGTGAAGCAGGCGGAGGCGAAGAAGCTGCTCACGCGCGAATACCGCAAGCCCTGGAAGCTATCGGTCTGAAGCCCGCCGCCAGTGCAGCACAGCCTCGCGCGCCTCGCCGTCCTTCACAAACGGCGCGGTCAGCGTGAGCATGTCATCGCCGGCGAAACGAACCCGGCGCCGCTGTTCAGAGCCCGCCCATTTCGGCAGCAGGCTTGCTTCAACGGCGTGTATCACTTCACCGCGCTCTTCCTCCACGCGCCATGTGCCGCAGTAGGCGATATAGCCTTCCAGCGGCGCTGCGCGGCCGTTGCGCATCACCTGGCCCGACATGTAGCCATCGCGCGTGTAGATGAGAAGGCCCGTCACCGCGTCTCCGAACGGCAGTTCAATCACGCCATCGGAGTTTCGGATCTCATAGCGCAACAGGCGCCACACCCCGGCGATACGTTCTGCGATGTTCATGGCTTGCGTTTTGCGGAAGGCGTGCGAAGCACCTTCAGCTTCACCTTCGTCACGCCGGGGCGCACAAGATCAATATACTCGGCGGCGGCGCGGGAAAGGTCGATGATACGTCCGCGCACGAAGGGGCCGCGATCGGTGATGCGCACATCCACTTCGCGATCATTGGAGAGATTGCGGACGCGCACGATGGTGTCGAAGGCCCACGTGCGATGAGCGGCGGTGAGCTTGTGCATGTCGTAAACCTCACCATTGGCCGCGCGTCTTCCATGATAAGGATGGCCGTACCAGCTTGCGATTCCACTCTGCGTTTCACCGATGCGGGGGATGCGCGCCGTGCGCGCGGGTGTACGCTTCGCGCATGACGAACTGAGCAGCGTCATTGCCATCGCGGCAACCGCGAGAGATGCGCCAACGAAGCGATTGACGGGCCTTTGAAGCATGTCCGAGCCCCAAAACAATTCTACCGTGAAACGTTTTTTAGATGTGCCGCCTTCGCGGCGCGAGGGGCATGGCCGCATGCGCTTCACTTTTCTCTTGACTTTCGCCGCGAACGACCTTATATATGAATCACACTGCGGTCTTTCAATGAAGATCGCGAATTTTGACGTTAGGGAGAATCAATCGATGAAGAACGCAACCAAGAAGGCCGCCAAGAAAGCGCCGGCCAAGAAGGCCGCGAAGAAGGCGCCTGCCAAGAAGGCCACCGCCAAGAAGAAGTAACGAGGCGGATTCAAGTGACACCAAGGGCTCCGGGAGACCGGGGCCCTTTCGCTTTTTAGAGACTAGGCGCGGCGCACTGTGACGATCGCCTGCGCTTCCGCGGATCGCCCTTCTCCAACGGGTCCCACCTTTTCCGCGGTCTTGAATTTCACCGATACCCGATCGAGCGGAAGATTCAGACACGCGCTCAGGCTCTCGCGCATCGGCAGGCGGTAGTCTTTGAGCTTCGGGCGTTCCAGAATCACCGTTGAATCGACATAGGTGATTTCAAATCCCGCTTCCTTTGCCAGGCTTGCGGCATGCGAAAGCAGCGCGATGCTGTCGGCGCCTCGCCATCTCTCATCGGTATCGGGAAAGTGCATGCCGATATCGCCAAGACACGCCGCGCCCAGGATCGCATCCGTGATTGCATGCGCAAGCACGTCCGCGTCGGAGTGTCCCTCCAATCCGAACTCGCAGGCGAGCGTGACGCCGCCGATGATCATCGGCCGTCCGGCGGCGATGCGATGCACATCCCAGCCGAGGCCAGTGCGGTATTCCATTCGATGGTTCCTATTTGCGTTCCTGCGCCTGGAGGTCCTGTGAGAGAAACAGACGCGCCAGATCCATGTCGGCCGGCCTGGTGATCTTGATGTTACGGTCACTTCCGGCGACGACGCTCACTTCCTGATCAAGACGCTCCACCAGGCTCGATTCGTCGGTGCCGGTGAAGTTGTCCTGCCTGGCGGCGGCGAAGGCGCGCTGCAGGATCTCAAAGCGGAATACCTGCGGGGTCTGGGCCAGCACCAGGCGCTCGCGGGGAATCGTGGCGCGGATCTTGTTGCGATGTACCTGCTTCACCGTGTCCACCGGTACGATGCCGGCGATCGCCGCGCCAGTGGCGTCGGCCTCATCGATCACCCTGTTGATGGTATCGGCATCGACAAAGGGACGCACCGCATCATGCACGGCCACCAGCGTGGTGTCGGGCGCAAGCGTGAGAAGCGCGTTCTCCACTGAAGCCTGCCGCGATTCGCCGCCCTCCACGATGCGTACCGGCTTTTCCAGGCGGGCCTCCTCCAGCATCTTTCGCACCCACTCCATATCGTCGGCGCGCAGCGCGATGACGATTTCACTCACTCGCGCGCAGGCGGCGAACTTGCCGAGCGTATGCAGCAGTATCGGGGCGCCGTCCAACAGCATGAACTGCTTGCGGCTGATGCCGGAGCGTTCGGCGTAAGAGCGGGTCATGCGCGTACCAAGACCCGCGGCCGGGATAATCACAGCTACTTTCATCAATGAACGTATAGTATCGCTTTCGGCCGATCTTGTGCTTTGTTATCCGGCGACGGAGGATGTGGTGGCGCTGCCGCCGGGCGGTGTGCCCGCGTGCGTGCCGGCCTGTTCGCGCTGCGCCTTGTCGCCCTTGTCGTGAACCGCATGCACCCGGTCGTCGTATTTGCCGAAGATCATCTTGCCGGCGGTGGTTTGCAGCACGCTGGTGACGGAGATGTCGATGGTCTTGGAGATCATCTTGCGTGCGTTGTCCACCACCACCATCGTGCCGTCATCCAGGTAGGCCACGCCCTGGTTGTATTCCTTGCCTTCCTTGAGAATGAACACGCGCATCAGCTCGCCCGGCAGCACCACCGGCTTCAGCGCATTGGCCAGTTGATTGATGTTCAACACTTCCACGCCGTGAAGCTGCGCCACTTTATTCAGATTGAAGTCATTAGTGACGATCTTGCAGTCGTAGAGTTTCGCGAGTTCAATCAGCTTCATGTCCACTTCGCGGACCTGGGGAAAATCGTCTTCCACAAGCTGCACGTTCAACTGCGTCATTTTTTGAATGCGCTGCAGAACATCCAGGCCGCGCCGTCCGCGGTTGCGCTTCATCGAATCGGCCGAGTCGGCCACCAACTGCAGTTCCCGCAGAACAAACTGCGGGATAACCAGGGTGCCGTCGACGAATCCGGTCTCCACGATGTCGGCGATGCGGCCGTCAATGATCACGCTGGTGTCCAGAATCTTGAACGAATGCCGCGACAGCTTCTCATTGCCGAACACGCCGCCGAGCGCGGACAGGTTCAGCATGTCGCCTTTATTGGCGCCGACGATCAGGCCGACGTAGGTCATCAGGAACAGGACGCCCAACTGGATGAACGGAACGGTGGAGAAGTTGTGCGGCAGAGCCTGCCTCAAGACCAGGGTGATCAGGAAAGCGCCGAGTATGCCGAGCACGCTGCCCACGGCCGCTCCGATGAGACGCTTCAGGCTCACCTGCTTGAGCCGCATTTCGAAGACGACAACGCCGGCGCCAAAGGCCAGTCCGGTAAGGGCGGCCAGGTTTCCATCGAGGTTGAACGGTTTGAGGAAGAAAGCTGTTACAACGATGAGGATTACGAAGAAGACACGGATGATCAGAAGGTCATTCACAAGGACCCGCCCCCCTTGAGTCGAACAAGCCCACACCTCGAACGGGAAGTCCGGGATGCTGGCTACTGAGTATATCACCACCCGGATGGGGGTGGTGTGAGGAGGGTGCGGGCGGTTGGACTAAAGTGCCTTGGCGAGTTCTTCGGCGAAAGCGCTCTGCGGTTGCGGGGAGCGGCCACCCTTCTTGTGCTTCTTACCGCCGCGTCGTGGACGGTCATCCATCGGGCGCGGGCCAGCGGTGGAAGGTGGACCCGCGGTGGGACCTGCGCTCGGTCCGGCGGGCCTCATCGTGCCTCTGGCTCTGGGAGGCTGTGCCGGGTTCGCCCGAAGGATGCGGTCTTCGAGCGGCGCACGATCAAACCGGCGGATGATGGAATCCATCTCCTCCTGGTTGGGTGCTTCGATAAAAGCGAAACCCTTGGACTCCTGGGTTTCCGGGTTGCGAATGACCTTCACGTCATCAGCGACCAGATTTTCGGCTCGCAACCAAGACTGGATATCGTCTTTGGTCACCCAGATAGGAAGGTTTCCTAGGAAAACGGTAAAGCTCATTCGAAGGTGCTTTTCAACTCCGTGGAGAGATGTCGGTGGGGGTTGCGCACTGGACGCAGTCCTTCAACGCACTCTAATCGTATCACAGCTTTTCTGAACGTGGCAAAAATATTCACCACGCGCACAAGCGCAAAAACCTTAGCAATCGTTGTGGTTTCGTACTAGGAACCGGCTGCCGCCCGTCACGCTCCCGCGTGATGCCGCATCTGCCGTTCCAGCCTTCGCGCCGCCCGGCCGCTGATGAGATCCGCCACTTTCGTGAGCAGCGCCGGCACGTCTTCCGGCTGGATCAAAAGCGACCGTAAGGTCTCGGCCCGCTTCACCGCATTGTGGTAGGCGGTGATCAGCGCGGTAGCGGGCTGGTATTCCATCATGCGGGCGTGCGCAAGGACCTTCAGGCCGGCCTCGGGCGACTCCATTCGCAGGTCGCTCAGCACCAACTCGTACTGCTCCTGGTCCAGTTTGCCGACCGCTTCGGCCGCTGAGGCCGCCGAATCAACAGAATAGCCGCCTGCTTCGAGCACCGTTTGCAGCGTGAGCCGCGAGGTGGGATCGTCGTCAACCAGCAGGACGCGCGCTAACGCCGTCCCGTACTTCACGGGACGAGGACGGCGGGTCGAACTTCGATGCTTTAGCTCCACGGAAACTCCTGAGCAAGTTTAACCCAAAAACCGATGATTTGAGCCATCAGTTTGGTACCAATTTGCAATGAAGTGGCTCTAATCTGCTGAAAGTGCGGGGTGTTACAGGCGCCGCGAGGCATCCCGCCAGAACAAGCCGACCCCGCTCACCGCATTCAGACGTTTCCCGGCCCGGGGGGGTTACCATCGAAAACCCGGTCAAAAATCGCATCAATGTTGGCAAGCTGACGGTTCACGTCAAAGGTATCGTCCAATTGACTCCCGGACAGGTACTTGGCGATGTCCGGATCCGCCTCCACGGCGCCCCGGAAGTCCGTCCCTTCCTCCCAGCAGCGCATCGCGTGCGCCTGCACCAGCCGGTAGGCTTCTTCCCGCAGCATTCCAGCCGCTGCCAGATCCAGCAGCAACTGGCCGGAAAAAATGATGCCCCGCGTCAGGTCCAGATTGCGCCGCATCTGCTCCCGGTCCACACGCATCCCGTCCACCAGCCATGTGGTTTTCGATAGCAGATAGTCGGTGAGGATACAGGAATCGGCCAGGATCACCCGTTCCACCGACGAGTGAGAGATGTCCCGCTCATGCCAAAGGGCGATGTTTTCGTATGCCGCCTGCATATTCCCGCGCACCACTCGCGCCAGGCCACAAATCTGCTCGCAAACGATCGGGTTGCGTTTGTGCGGCATCGCCGAGCTTCCCTTTTGTCCGGCAGCGAACGGCTCTTCAACCTCCCGCACCTCGGTACGCTGCAGGTGCCGGATCTCCATCGCGATCTTCTCCAGCAGCGCGCAAATCAGCGCCAGCGCACTGAGCAACGCCGCGTGCCGGTCCCTGGAAATCACCTGCGAGGCGATGGGAGCCGGATTCAGCCCCAGTTTCTCGCAAATTCGTGCTTCCCCTTCCGGACCGATGTGGGCAAACACGCCCACGGCGCCGGAAATCTTGCCGCAACGAAGGTGTTCGGCAGCCTGCTGGAGGCGTTCCCGGTTGCGGCGGGCCTCATCATAATAGAGGGCCAGCTTCCAGCCGAAGGTGACGGGTTCGGCCTGGATGCCATGGGTGCGGCCGATCTGCACCGTATCCTTATGTTCGAACGCCCTGAGCTTCAAGACGTTGGCGAGGCCGGCGAGGCCGTTATCGATCAGCGCGGCGGATTGCCGGATCTGCAGCGCCTGCGCCGTGTCCACCACGTCGTTCGACGTCATCCCATAGTGAAACCAGCGCGAGGCGTCCGGGCGCCCGGCGTTTCTCATGCTTTCCGAGATGGCGGTGGTGAAGGCGATGACATCGTGCTTCACCTCC
>JANRLE010000073.1:0-15135 GCA_033762895.1 Bryobacteraceae bacterium
GAACATGTCGTAAGGCATGTCGTCGTTGAAGGCCCGCACCACCCAGTCGCGATAGCGGAAGGCGTTGTCGTATGGCGCCTCCACTTCCGATTCCAGGCGGTCGTCGGAATAGCGGGCCACGTCCAGCCAGTAGCGTGCCCACCGTTCGCCATAGCGTGGAGACTCCAGCAGGCGGTCCACCACCCGGGCGAAGGCATCGGGATGCTGGTCGTTGAGGAAGGCGTCCACTTCCGCCGCCGTGGGCGGGAGGCCGGTAAGATCGAAACTGGCGCGGCGGATGAGGGTAGGTTTATCGGCGGCGTGATTCGGCTTCAACCCCGCCTGTTCCAGCTTCGCCTGGATGAAGTGATCGATGGCGGTGCGCGCCCACTCACCCTTTACCCGCGGCGGCTCTGGCCTGGCCACTTTCTGGAATGCCCAGAACTTACGCTGGTCCGGGGTGATTCCGGTAACGGGCTGTTTTTCGGGAAGGCGTGCTTCGGGCCAGGGAGCGCCGGCTTCAATCCAGGACTTGAGATCGGCAATCTCCTTGGCGGCGACGCGGGGTTGGCCCAACGGCATCCTCAGCTTTTCGTCGCTGTGTTCCACTGAACGGATGAGGCGGCTCTCCAGCGGCTTTCCGGGAACGATGGCGGGACCACTCTGGCCGCCTTTCAGCAGGCCTTCCCGCGTGGTCATGTCCAGCCCGCCAAGCTTCGATGCGCCGTGGCAGGCCAAGCAGTTGCGCGCCAGCACGGGGCGGACACGATTCTCGAAAAACTCGACGCCAGGGTCCGCGGCCGAGACCACACACGCGAATAGACAGAGCAGGAATCCAGGGATGAGTTGCACGACTCCCCCAGTCTACACTTAGGGGAATGGAGCTGGAGGTGAGAGTCTGGACGATCCAGCGTGTGGAATGGCTGGAGGCACTTCAGCGCCGGGGTTACATCACCGGCGACGGGCGGCGGGTGTGGCGTATCTTCCGTGCGCCGTATGCCTGGATGATGGGTCAGATGGCGCGGCGGATGCCGGCCTACAACGGGCGTTTTCCGATCTGGGTCTGGCATTCACCGAAGCCTGACCTGCGGCGCGGGGCGCATCTCGCCAAGGGGGTTGAGGGCGTGCGCGTGGAGTTGTCGCTGCCGCGCGAGCGCGTCCTGCTGCTCGACTTCGAGACATGGCACGCGGTGTTGAACGGCTGGCATCTGTCCCTGTCGGACGCAGAGTCAGAGGCTTGGGACCGCAGGGTGGCGCGGCTGAAGTCCCTGCCGCCGGATTTACGCGGCGAGCTTGAGGCCACCTGGGAGAGGGTGTTCGATTTCGCGGCCCTGCGCGAATCCGGACTATGGGGTCCGATTGACCGGATTCAGGGTGTGACGGACCGGGTGGAGGCGAACCAGGTGCGCCGCGTGGACAGGTTCGTTTCGCGCTGATTCCGCCCCTGGGGCCATTACAACAGGCGCTTCAGCGTGAATACCTGGGGCGCGCTGTTGCGCACCTGCGCGCCACCGGTGTTGCCGGCGTTGGTGGTGCGCTCACGGGCGCGGGTGAGTTCGAGTTTGCCGTCCTTGAACTGGCCGGTGAAGCGCAGCCGGGTCGTATTGATCTGGTTGCCGGCCTGTTCGCTTGTCTCCACCACGAAGTCCACCTGATCGCCGGTCACCTTGCCTTCCGAGATTGGGGTGCTGTTGAAGTCGCCATAGAGTTTACCTTCAAGCACGGCGCCTTTCTGCACAAGCTTGAAGGCGACATCCTGAAACTCGCCGTTGCGCGTGGGGATCTGGCCCACCCAAATTCCGCTGAGGTCGGCCAGCAGCAGGGCTAGAAGGATCATGCCGCGCCCCCTTTGAGAACGCCGGAAAGCGGCCCGGTGCTGTCGGCAAAGCGCTCCACGGGCGTGCCGAAGGCGTCGAGCATTGACACATAAAGGTTGGACAGCGGAGAATCCTCGGCGTAGCTGAGATACTGCCCCGAGTCGATGCGTCCGCCGCCGCGGCCACCGAGCAGAATCGGAAGCTTGTGCGGATCGTGGCGGTCGCCGTCGCTCAAAGCGGAAGCGAACATGACCATCGAATTGTCCAGCACCGTGGAATCACCCTCTTTCATTTCGCGCAGGCGGCCCAACAGGTAGGCATACTGTTCCACGTGCCAGCGATTGATGATCTGATACTGGCGCAGCTTGTCGGGATCCTTCTGGTGGTGGGAGACGTCATGATGGCCCGCACCCACCCCTTCAAGAAAACGGAAACTGACGTTGCTGACCGAATTGCCGAACATGAAAGTGGCGATGCGGGTGGTGTCGCTTTGAAAAGCGGCGGCAATCATGTCCAGCATCAAGCGTACATGTTCGGCGTGATCGGCGGGCCGGTCCGTGGGCGTGGACTTGGGATCGAGGACAACGCGCGGCTTCCATGCGCGATGGGTGGCGTTGCTGGCCCTTTCCACGCGCTCTTCCAGTGATCGCATGACCGAGAGATACTCGTCCAGACGCAGGCGGTCCGCTATGCCAACCTCGGCGCGAAGCTTTTTCGCATCGCCAAGGACGCGGTCCAGCAGCAGCTTGTCCATCTTCGCGGAATTGCCTTGCGGGCCGGAGGCGGCGCGGAACAGACGTTCGTAGACCGAACGGGGATTGATCTCGCGGGCAAGCGGAGTGGTAGGGCTGCTCCAGGCGATGTGGGAGCCGTAGACGCGCGTGTAGCCCACCACGGCATCGACGCCAATCGCCACCGGCGTAACACCGAGTTCCAGGGAAGGCAGCGGCGTCTGATCGCTGACGCGTTTGGCGGCCACCTGGTCTACTGAGACGGCGTTGGCGATGTCGGCGCCCGGCGTTTTCTTAATCGTGGCGCAGGTGAGGATGGCCGCCTCCTTGACGTAGTGGCCATCGCCGCCCTTGGAGGCGGCATTCCAGAGATTGCCCAGCACCAGCAGTTGATCCTTCACGGCGGCCAGCGGCTCCAGCGTGGGTGAAAGCTTGAAGTCGCGGCCGGAGCCTTCGGGATACCAGGCGCTGGTGTTGATGCCGTTCGGCATGTAGAGCATGGCCATGCGCACCGGGGATTTGGCGGTCCCCGTCGCGGCCATCGCCTCCAGCCAGGGAAGTCCCAGTGCGGCGCCGGCGCCACGGAGAAGTGTTCTGCGGGAAAGCGTCTTCACGGCTTTGATTGCTCCTTCTGATATCGGAACGGCACGCTGAGCACAACCGCGTCGATGAGCGATTGCGCCTTATAGTCATTTTCCTTCACTTTTGCGACGATCTGGTCCACGGCGCAGGAATCCTGAAGAGTAAGCCCGCGGCCCAGGGCGTATCCCAGCATCTTGCCGGCCAGATTACGGACAAATAGATCCTTTTTGCTCATCAGGTACGCCTTCAACTCCCTGGGACCGGCTACCTTCGTTCCATCGGCCAACTCGGCCGAGTTGTCCACAGGCTTGCCGGCGTCCTCATCCCTCCAGCGGCCGATCATATCGAAGTTCTCCAGGGCGAAGCCCATGGGGTCGATACGGCTGTGGCAGCCGGCGCACAAAGGATTGACGCGGTGTTGTGTGAGCCGTTCGCGGACCGACTTAGGCGCCTCGCCTTCGCGATGTTCCTCCAGCGGAGGGACGCCGGGAGGAGGGGGCAGCGGCGGCGTTCCAAGAATGGAATCCAGGATGAAGGCGCCGCGCAGCACCGGACTGGTGCGGTAAGGGTATGAGGAGACAGCCAGCACGGCGGGCATGCCCAGCAGCCCTCCCAGTTGTGTCCCTTCCGGCAGTTCCATCCAGTGCGGCTGCTTGGAGGCGGTCTTGCGCACAGGCATGTTCGCAGCGCCGTGCAGCTTGGCCAGATTGCTGGTTCCGATGGTGTACCTGGAATCGAGCAGGTGGAGCAGCGGCAGGTCGCGCAGCACCAGTTCGCGGAAAAACATGACGGGCTGGTAACGGATGTCCGATCGTAGCTCTTCCGGATCGGGGAAGCTGGCGATCAGCTTGGCGTCCGGCGCCTTGTCGGTGGCCAACTCACGCGTCCGCAGCCACTGTTCCACAAAGCCCCGGGCGAAGGCCATCGATTTCTCACTGCGAAGCATGCGCCGGACCAGTTGCTGCAACACTTCCGGATCCTGCAGTTTGCCCGCCTCGGCAACATCGAAAAGCAACTCATCCGGCATGCTGCCCCAGATGAAATAGGAGAGCCGGGAGGCCATGGCGTATTGGTCGACAGGGCGCGATTCAGTTCCGGTGTTGGGCGGCTCGGCGCGGAACAGGAACATGGGGGAAACCAAAGCTGCGCGCAGCGCGAAGAAGACCGATGCGTCGAACTGCTGGCCCTGCTTCCTGGCGGCGTGAAACAGCGTGAGATAGGGAGCGATGCTGTCCTCCTTCACCGGGCGGCGGAATGCCTTCGGAAGGAAGTGCGCAAAGATACGGCGGGCGGCTTCGGCTTCGGTGACTCCGTTGCCGGGCGCGGCGATGAGGATCCGGGTGCGGGATTTGTACTCCTTGGCGGCAAAGTCCAGGGCGAAACGCGCAATCTCCATGTACTTTTCCGAATGCAGAGGAGACAGAAACAGCGTTTCAGCGGCGTTGTCGAAGCCTTCGCCTCCGGCCCCTTCGGCGGGCAGCGCGCTGGCCAGATCGAGATGAATGTCCAGCAGATCGCGCAGCGTATTGGCGTATTCATCGCGGTTGAGGCGGCGGATGGGCGAAGGACCGCCTGTGACGCCGGCCGAGCAGGCTTCGGCGCGCAAAGATCCGCCCACCCAATCCGTGAACTGCTCGATCTGATCAATGGGCGGAGCGGGCGCGCCTTTGGGAGGCATCTCGCGGTCGCGCACGCGGCGGTTCAGGGAAGTCCACTTGCGCGCGGCATCGCGCAAGCTGGCGGGCGCGTTCACCTGCTCCAGCCGGAAGCCTCCTGCCGCGGACTTGCCCTGATGGCAATTCAGGCAGTAGGTCCGCAGGAAGCCCTGGGCGCTTTCGAACGAATACTGGCCCTCGGCCGTGCCTGCGCAAGCCAGGGCAAACAGAAACAGCCGGTGGTAGGTCTGGAACCGCATGGGGTTACCTAAGAGTTTATCGTGTCAGCTCACGCGGAAGTGAGGCTTCAGCGATTCCATGATCCGGTCAAGTTCGCGCAGGTCGGCCTCATCCATGGTGAAGCGGCGCGTGTTGCGCATCACCACGGTGCGGAAAATGCCGCGCCGGCGCAGAATTTCCTTCTGCAGCACGTAGGTGGTGCGGCGCTCCAGCACCGCCGATGGCAGAAACTTCAAAAACAACTGATGGGCTTCCTGTTTACGGCCGGCGTGGAACAGATCCCAGATTTCGGCCTGGATGTCGGCGAACCCGGCGCCGGCCATGGTGCCGCCCGAGCCGCGCTCCATCTCGTTCATCAGGTTCATGGCGCCACCGCCGGTGGAAGGGATGATGGGCCGCTTGCGCTGTTTCAACACGCGCGTCACGTCGTGCGGCACATCGCCGGCTTCCAGCTTCAGGATGCGGAGCGTGGGGATCCTGTCGGCCATGCGCAGGAGGAAGTCGGTGCTCATGCCGGCGTTGGACACCTGGATGCACATGGGCAGGCGGGAGACTGAGGCGATGGACTGGAAATAGTCGCTGAGGATTTCCGGATCCGATGCTCCGCTGGTTGGGCCAAGGGCATGCAACCCGTCGGCGCCGATCTTTTCCGCGTGGCGGGCGTATTCCATGGCTTCAAACTTGTTGACGCCATGCACTCCGACAAGGACGGTGACACGCCCCTTCACTTCCTTCACCACGCTTTCGGAGTGGCGCATGCGCTCCTGGTAAGAGATCGAAACCGATTCGCCTGCGCCGGCGGGCCAGACCACGCCGTGTACTCTGCCGCGGCACAGGAAATCGCTTTCGCGCCGCAGCGAGTCCACGTCGATCTCCAGGTTGTCGAGAAAGGGAGTCTGCATGATGACGAAGATGCCTTCCCAGACTTTTTCCTGAGCGATGGCCTGGGAAGCGGCGAGGGCGAGAAAGTGACGCCGTTGAATCATGGCTCTATTCTTGCATCATCGATGCGATAATCGGACGCATGTTTCGCCGCCACTTACTGAAAGCTCCGTTGGCGCTGCTGCCCGCCCTGCGGGGCCAGTCCGCCGAATCGCGCATCGAAATCCTCACGGGCGAGGTGATCGGACGGATCGCTCCCGAGATCTACGGCCATTTTGTGGAGCACCTGGGCGGCGTGGTTTACGACGGCATCTGGGTGGGAGAGAACTCGAAGATTGCCAATACGGGCGGCATCCGCACGGCAATCGTGGAGGCGCTGAAGCAAGTGAAGCCGGGTGTGATCCGCTGGCCCGGCGGATGCTTCGCCGATTCCTACAACTGGCGCGACGGCGTCGGTCCGTACAACACACGGCCGCGGCGCGCAAACTTCTGGCTGGACGCGCGGGAGTGGCCGGCCGGCGCGCCCGATGGACCGTGGAAGTACGACCCGAACCGCTTCGGCACGCTGGAGTTTCTGCGCTTTTGCCAGTTGACCGGCGGCCAGCCGTACCTGGCTGCTAACCTGCGCAGCCAGACGGCCCGTGACTTCTACGAATGGGTGGACTATGTGAATTCGCCCGCCGGCTCCACAACAATGGCTGAGTTGCGCGCCTCGCACGGACAAAAGGATCCCCACCGCGTGCGCTACTGGGGCGTGGGCAATGAAAGCTGGGGCTGCGGCGGCAATTTTGCCCCGGAGGAGTATGTGGTGGAGTACCGGCGCTTCGCCGAATGGGTGCCGCGTTTCGGCATGGATCTGGCGTTTGTGGGCTCCGGCCCCAATGGCGGCGATCTTGGATGGACGCGCCGCTTCTTCGGGAAGCTGGCGGAGAAGGGCGGCTTCGGACGCCTGTGGGGCTGGGGGCTGCATCATTATTCCTGGAACGTCACGGGCGGCCGCACGTCGGACTGGATCGAGGGTAAAGGCGCGGCGCTGGGATATCCGGAAGTGGAATGGTACGAGCTGCTGGCCGACGCCGACAAGATGGAATCGCTGATTACCGGCCATTGGACGGTGATGGGGGAATTCGACCGGCAGCATCGCGTGAAACTGGTGGTGGACGAATGGGGCTCGTGGTACAAGCCCGGATCGGAGTCTCATCCCTCTCACCTGCTGGGGCAGCAATCGACCATGCGGGACGCGGTGCTGGCGGGCATGACGCTGGACACGTTCCACCGGCACGCCGATAAAGTGGCGATGGCCAACATTGCGCAGTTAGTCAATTGCCTGCAGGCGCTGTTCCTGGCGCACGAAGACAGGTTCGCGCTGACGCCTACCTACCACGTATTCGACCTCTATGCGGAGCACCAGGGCGCGCAATCACTGCGGACGCTGGTCTCGGCGCCGGCGGCGCGGTTCGACCGCGGAGGAAATCCTGTGGCATTGCGCGGCTTGTCGGCGTCGGCGTCGATGAGCGGCAAACGGCTGTTGTTGACCGTCACCAATCCCGACCGGAGGGCGGCCAGGGAAACGGAGATCGCGTTGCGGGGCGTGTCGATCCGCGGCGTACGGGCAAGGGTGCTGGAGTCGGGTGGCGATCGCGATGCGCACAACAGCCTGGCGGATCCGGACCGCGTGTCTTTGAAGCAGGCGGCTGTGGACGCGCCTCGCGGAGGGCTGTTGGTGCATCGATTCCCACCGGCTTCGGTGACAGGCATCGAGTTCGATTTGAGTTGACCTGATCGAACTGGAGTGATGAGATTGAAGTATCGTGCATAGAGCTTTCGTTGTACTGGCAGCCGCGGCGATTCTCGCGCTGGCCGCCCCGCCGGCCGCCGACCGGTTCCGCGCGGCCCAGCGCCGCTACTGGGTATTCCAGCCCGTGGTGAAATCCGCCGTGCCTGCCGGAGCGGCGTGGGGAACGAACCCGATCGATGCCTTCGCTGGCGCGAAACTGGCGGAGAAGGGGATCAAGCCATCCGCCGAGGCGGACAAGGTGACGCTGCTGCGGCGGGTGTACTTCGATCTGACGGGGCTGCCTCCCGAGCCGCGGGACGTGGATGCTTTTCTGGCAGACCAATCGGCCACGGCGTACGAGAGCGTGGTGGACCGGCTGCTGGCGTCGCCAGGATATGGCGAGCGGTGGGCGCGGCACTGGCTGGACCTGGCGCGTTACGCCGAAAGCGACGGATTCCGGGCCGACGACATCCGCGCAAACGCCTGGCGGTATCGCGACTACGTCATCCGTTCCTTCAATGCCGATAAGCCGTACAACCGCTTCGTCGAAGAACAGATCGCCGGGGATGAAATGTGGCCGGCAGACCTGGAAGCAAAGGTGGCCACGGCATTTAACCGCCACTACCCGGACGAGTACAACGCGCAGAACCTGCGGGCGCGGCGGCAGGAAATTCTGAACGACATCACCGATACGGTGGGTTCGGTCTTCCTCGGGCTGACCTTTGAGTGCGCGCGCTGCCACGATCACAAGTTCGATCCGATCCTGCAGGCCGACTACTACCGGCTGCAGGCGTTCTTCTCCAACATCTCGGCCGACGACGAGTTTCCGATGCTTTCGCCGGAGGCTCACGCCGCTTATCAGAAGAAACTGGCGGCGTGGGAATCGAAGACTGCCGATATCCGGGCCAGAATGTCCGCTGTTGTGAAGGCGGCCAGGGACAGGCAGGTGAAGTCGCGCTACACGGCTTACGTGGAAGAGGTGAAGAAGTCGCTCGACAAGCCCGCGGACGAGCGGACTCCAATGGAGTTGTGGATGGCGGACAAGGCCAAGTACTTCATGAATCCGGCGGAGGAGACCCTGGCCGCGGGATTGAAGGGCGAGGCCAAGGCAACCTACAAGAGGCTGAAGGCTGAGCTCGATCAGTTCAGGAACCTGCACCCGGGCCCGCTGCCCAAGGGGACTGGGATCACCGAACTGACCGGCGAACCGATTCCGGCGCATGTGCTGTCGGTGGGCGTATATGATAAGCCTCTGGAAAAAGTGGAGCCGGGTTTCCTCACGATCCTGGATCCCGAGCCGGCGGTTATTGTGCCACCCGCCAACGGCAAGTCAACCGGCAGGCGGACGGCGCTGGCGAAATGGCTTACCGATCCGGCGAATCCGATCACTGCGCGGGTGATGGTGAATCGCATCTGGCATTATCACTTCGGCAGGGGCATTGTGGGCAGCCCCAGCGATTTCGGAATGATGGGAGAACGGCCCACCCATCCGGAGTTGCTCGATTGGCTGGCCGCCGAGTTTGTGCAGAGCGGCTGGAGCATGAAGCACATGCACCGGCTGATCATGACTTCGCGAACCTATCGCCAGTCGTCCGCCCACCGTCCGGATGCGGCGGAGAAGGATCCCTCAAATCGGCTGTTGTGGCGCTACGAGCGGCGGCGCCTGGAGGCCGAGTCAATCCGCGACACGTCGCTGGCCGTATCGGGACTGCTGGACCGGGAACTGTGCGGGCCCAGCGTGCGGCCCGGGGCGGGCAGCCATCACCGGCGCAGTATCTATACTTTCCTGAGACGCAATTCACTGTACCCGATATTGGAGGCATTCGATCTGCCGGACACGCACCTGAGTTGCGGACGGCGCAGCGCAACCACTACGGCTCCGCAGGCGCTTACGTATTTGAACAGCGAACAGGGCATGGAATGGGCGCGCGGGTTCGCCGGGCGTGTGCTGGAACAGGCGGGCCCGGACCGCGGTAAGCAGGTGGAGACGGCCTACCGCCTGGCATACTCGCGTTCACCGGGCGGGAAAGAGAAAGACATCGCGCTGAGCTTTTTCGCTCAGCACGAGTCGATTGTGGCCGGCCGTGCGGCAGCGGGAGGGAAACTGGCGGCGCCGGAGAATCTGCCCGCTTCGGTCAGCCGCGTAGAGGCGGCGGCGCTGGTGGATTTCTGCCACGCGCTGATGAACTCCAGCGAATTCGTTTACGTGAACTGAGGTGGAAAGATGACAGGCGCACCCCGAAACAATCTTCGTTCCCGGCGGGATTTTCTCATGCGCAGCAGCGGGCTGAGTTCGCTCGCGCTGAGCTATCTGATGGGAGGCACGGCCGTGGCGGCGCCGGGGAAGCAAGCCAATCCACTGGCGGCCAAACCTCCGCATCATGCGCCTAGAGCAAAGTCAGTGATCTGGCTGTTCATGGAAGGCGGCCCCAGCCACATCGATCTCTTCGATCCGAAGCCGGAACTGGAACGGCTGGCCGGCCAACCGCTGCCGGCTTCCTTTGGTAAACCCGTGACCGCGATGGGAACGGCGAACAACACGCTGATGCCATCCAAACGCAAGTGGAAGCAGCACGGGCAGAGCGGGCTGTGGGTATCGGACTGGTATCCGAACGTGGCCAGGCACGCCGACGATCTGACGGTGATCCGTTCCTGCTGGGCCGATGGATTGAACCATGTGGGCTCGGTTTGCCAGATGAACACCGGATCGATTCTGGGTGGGCGCCCCAGCATGGGTGCGTGGCTCACTTACGGCCTGGGCGCGGCGAATCAGGATCTGCCCGCGTTCGTGGTTCTGGCCGATGAGAAACCGGTGACGGGCGGGCCCAAGAACTGGAGCGCGGGGTTCCTGCCCGCCACCTACCAGGGCACCCTGTTCCGGCGCGACGGGCCGCCGATTCTTTATCTGGACAATCCGGACACGGTGGGCGGCAGGCAGCAGCGCAGCAAACTGGATCTGATCGCGAAACTGAACCGCCAGTTCGCCGAAGGTAAAGAGGAAGACACGGATTTGCTGGCGCGGCTAAACTCCTACGAACTGGCCTACCGCATGCAGACGGCGGCGCCGGAAGCCGTCGATCTTTCCCAGGAGACAGAGGCGACGAAGAAACTGTACGGCATCGATGAGCCGGCCACCGCCAGGTACGGCGCCAATTGTCTTCTGGCGCGGCGGCTGGTGGAGCGCGGCGTGCGCTTTGTGGAGGCCTATAGCGGCAGCGGCAGCCAATGGGATTCGCATACGGACATGGAAGGCAACCACGGCAGGATGTGCCGCTCTTCGGACAAACCCATCGCCGGCCTGCTGGCCGATCTGAAAGCGCGCGGGCTGCTGGATCAGACTCTGGTGGTGTGGGGCGGCGAATTCGGCCGCACGCCGTTCAACGAAGCGGGCGACGGGCGGGATCACAATCCATGGGGTTTCACGATCTTCATGGCCGGCGGGGGCGCCAGGGGCGGGCGGACTATCGGAACCACCGACGAGATCGGACTGCGCGCCGTGGAGCGGCCCGTGCATGTACACGACATCCACGCCACCATTCTGCACATGCTGGGCTTGAATCATCTGAACCTGACTTTCATGCACAACGGGCGGGCCGAACGGCCGACGCTGGTGGGCGGCAAGTTGATCGAAGAAGTCTATTCGTAGATGGCTTAGGTGTTACACTTTTTGAAAGGGGCTTCGGTTCCTTCCGCGTCTTCTCCCCGCCATAGAGGCATGTAAACCAAATGATCCGAATTTTTTCACTGGCTCTGTTTGCGTCTTCCCTGCTGTTTAGCCAACCGGCGGCGGAAACTCTGGTGTTCCGGGCGGCGCTTTCGGGCTCCGGGGGATCGGCGCCGGCGACAGTCTGGCTGCACCTGCTGCGCGATGAAGGCGGGCAGATTGTATCGGGCTCAATCGACACACAAATCCGCGGGGTGATTCCAATCGGCAGCACGGCGGCTTTCTATCGCGCCGATGTGCTGGCGTTCGACTATGGCGAGGTCCGGACGGCCGTGGGCGGTCCGCTGCGGCAGTTGCAGATTCGCGCCGAAGATGAAGATGCGGTGACAAGGCTGAGGGCAATGGTGGAGGCGCCGGCAAGCCACGTGCTGTTCGTACAGTTTCCTGAAGGCGATATGCAGGGCGGATTGGAACGTGCGGAAACGGCGGTGGCGATGGGCGAGTTCAGTGGCGAAGCCGGTCTTGGCCGTCTGAATGGCGCAGTAGCGGTGACGGGACTGCGCAGCGCCAGAGGCGGATCGGTGACCTTCGTGGTGTCCCTGCAGGCGCGCGGAATTCAGGTGAACAGTTCCGGCGTCACGCTGCATCGCGGCGCCGAAGGCGAGACCGGCGCGGCGCTGCTGACGGTGGATAGCCCCATTGTGTCGCTGCTTGGCCTGCCGGCAACGGCGCGCATCACGGCGGAGATCACAGAGGCGACACAGGCGGCATTGGACGGACTGTTCGGCAATCCGGCGGGCTGGTATGTCATGCTGCGCGATTCGGGGATTCGCGTGCAGCTTCGCGCGACGGACCGCAAGGTGTTCCGTGCCGCCCTCACACCTACGGGCGCGGTGGTTTCGCTGGCAGCGGCCGAAAATACGGCCTTCGGGCTGGTGACGCTTTACACGCAGAACGGCGGCGGGACGGCCGCGCACGTCGTCTTCGATGTGAACCTGCGGCTGCCGCAGCGGGGAGATTTTTGCGGCGCCCATCTGCGGCGCAACGAAGGGAAGGCTACGCTCGCTTCCACCACCAACCGGGTCTGCGATGGCTTCTCGTTTCCCGAGGGTGTGGGCAATCTGTTCCGCGGGGCCAACGTGTTTGGCGAAAGCGCGGGCGAGGCGCCGGGTTCGTTTGACCCGGCCGCGCACTACCTGACGCTGGACAGCGTGGAGAACCAACGGATCGTGGAAGCACTTTCCGGCCCACTGGCCGCGCAGTAAATCAACGAAGGCACTACTATAGAGGGATGGGCTGCCCGGGGAGCCCCCGCGAATATGGACAGCCAAATTCTGCTCAGCGCACTTTCCATCGTCCTGATCGACATCCTGCTGGCCGGCGACAACGCCGTGATCATCGCGATGGCGGTACGCTCCCTGCCGCCCAGAGAGCGCAAGACCGGGATCATGATCGGGGCCGGTTTCGCGGTAGTGCTGCGGGTGGTTCTCACCTTCTTCGCCGCGCAGTTGCTGCAGATTTCCTGGGTGAAGCTGATCGGCGGCGCAGCCATTCTGTGGATCGGCGTGAAACTGCTTGCCGATTCGGTGGACGACATGGAGGGTGGCAAGGAAGCCAAGGGATTGTGGCAGGCGATCTGGTACATCATGATCGCCGACATCACGATGTCGACGGACAACATTCTGGCCGTGGCCGGCGCCTCCCACGGCAACCCCTGGCTGCTGATCTTCGGCCTTGGCCTGAGCATTCCGTTTGTCGTGTTCACCAGTAATCTGTTGTCGGGGATCATGAACCGTTACCCGATCGTGATTTGGATCGGCGCGGCGATTCTTGGCCGCGTAGGCGCCGAGATGATCACAACCGACCCGGTGGTGGCGAAGTTTTTCCACCCGCCGGCGTGGTTGCACTACGCGATTCAGGCGGCCGGGGCGCTGGCAGTTGTAGGACTGGGACGGCTGCTGATGCGGCGTCCCCAGACGAAAGCTCCGGCGGCGCCATCCTACGCCGATTAAGCGCGTGGGCCGGCGTTTGATAAGCTATTACCTTGAATCGTTACAAATCTTGAGCAGCGAAAAGGTCCTTGTTCCAGAAAGCTGGCGTACCGGGCTGGGTCTATTCCGCCTCCTGGTTGCCTTAGCTCTGGCGGCCTCAGAGCTTCACCCCACGTGGGCGCCTTCCACGCCGCTGTCGGTAGTGTATCTGGCCTACGCGGCATACTGCGCGTTTGCCTTGTGGTGGCAGATCCATGACGACAACCGCCACGATCTGCTGCGGCTGGTGGTGGATGCGATTGTGCTACTGGTGGCGGTCACGAATCCACCGGATCGCGGAGGCTGGATCGCCGCGCTGTTTTATCTTTCCGTGCTGCTGTCGGCGGTAGTATTGCATGATCTGCGGGAGATCGCGATGGTGGCGGCGGTGGTGCTGCTGTTTTCGCTGATTTCCAAACGCGAGCAGATTACGCCGCTGGGGCCGGTTTTTGTGGTGGGCGGGGCAGTGGCGGTGATCACCGGAGTCCAGCGGCGGGTGCTGAATCAGCGGCTTTCCCATTCCATGCATCAGACGGTGATCTATCGCGGGGAGGCCGAAGCCTCACGGGAGCTGGAGCGCCAGCGCATCGCCGCCGACTTTCACGACGGCCCGCTGCAGAGTTTTATCAGCTTCCAGATGCGGCTGGAGATCATCAAGCGGCTGTTAGACCGCAACCGGGAACAGGCGCTGCAGGAAATGGCCGAGTTGCAGGAGATCTGTAGAAAGCAGATCACCGATATGCGGGCGTTCGTGCGCAGCATGCGGATGTCGGAAGATGGCGCGGCGCCCACCACCAGCGTGCGGCAGATCGCCGAGGACTTTCAGAAAACCAGCGGGATCACGCTGAACTGGAGCGTGGGAGATGCGATGAGCGGGTTGGAACCGGAGATCTCGCACGAAGTGTTGCAGATTATCCGCGAGGCGCTGCACAATACGCAGAAGCACTCCAAGGCTTCCAGAGTGGTGCTGACCGCGGAAAAGCAGAATAGCGTCCTGGTGCTGCAGGTGGAAGACGACGGCACGGGATTTCCTTTTGGCGGCGCATACAGCCTGGACGAATTGGAACTGATGCGCACGGGGCCGGAGAGCATCAAACGCCGGGTGCGGTCACTGAACGGCGAAATGACGGTGGAATCGAATCCCGGCCGCGGCGCGGTGCTGCGCATCCGGGTTCCGCTATGAGGTGGCTGGCGGGATTGCTGGCGCTGTGGGCGGCCGGATGCGGACGATACGAAGAGTTCCGGCTTCCGGTGGTGAATGGGGCGCAGGCGCCCGGCGGCTACCTTTGGGAACCGCTGGCGGCGCCGGTGATGGCGCGCGGCGCTGCCGGGCAATGGGATTCGGTTGACACGCTGAACCCCTCAGTGGTGGCGCACGGGGGCGGCTACCTCAATTTCTATTCGGGCTTCGACGGCAAGACCTGGCACACGGGGTTGGCGGCATCGGCCGACGGATTGGCGTGGACGCGCAAGGGCAAAGTGCTGTCTCCCGAAGCGGCATGGGAGGGGGACTACATCGCGGCCAACGGATCCGCGCTAGGCAGCGGCGATGAATTCCTTTATTGGTATCAGGCCGGCCGCACGCCTCGCATCGGGCTGGCGCGATCCGCGGACGGCGTGAAATGGCGGCGGGAACCGATGCCGGTCCTGGACCTCGGGCCAAGAGGAAGCTGGGATGAGCGGGGCGTGGCCGACCCCTACGTCATGCGGGTGGACGGCGCGTTCTACATGTTCTATCTCGGGCAGGACCGCGCGCGGAGGCAGCGGCTGGGCATCGC
>JANRLE010000074.1:0-8773 GCA_033762895.1 Bryobacteraceae bacterium
TGAAGGTGAGCCCGGCCAGTATCAGCGCCTGCACGAGCGATACGGTCTGCGTCACCAGCACCACGCGGCGGCGCGAGAACCGGTCGGCAGCCAGTCCGCCCAGCGGCCCCAGCAGCAGCACGGGAAAGTGCGTGGCAAACAGAGTCAGCCCCAGCATCGTCTCGGAATGGGTCAACCGGTACACCAGCCACGATTGGGCGACGCCCTGCATCCAGGTGCCGATCAGCGAAACGGTGTGGCCGGCCGCGTAAAGGCGGTAATCCCGGTGGCGCAGCGCCCGAAGACTCGGGTGCCGGCCGGCGAATTCAGCGATGCGGTTCATTACCAGGGCGGCGGGGGCGATACCTCGTTTTACCACACACTTCCACCGGCCTGTTAGAATAGGCGGTTGTCCGGAAATCACAAGGAGATTCCCATCTTGGCCGAAGAAAAACTGTACAAAGCCGAATACGTGGGCAGCGGCACCTTCATCATCAGCAAACCCAAGCGCAAGGCGAAGAAGCTGCGCCAGAGCCGCGTCCGCAACCGCCGCCGGGGCATGCGTAAGTAAATTCCCATCCAGCCGTGAAAATCACCAATCTCCGCCTTCATCCGGTGGCGATCGCCGATCCGCCACTGCGCAGTTCCTACGGCCGGCACGCACCCTACGCCTTGCGCACCATCGTTGAAATAGAAACCGACGAAGGCATCAGGGGCTGCAGCGAAACTTACGGCGGAGAGCAGCCGATGGCGCTGCTCGAACGGGCCCGGCCGAGGCTGATCGGCATGGATCCCTTCCAGTTGATGCGCCTGTGGATGGACCTCCAGCAGCAGGGCGCCGAAGAAGCGCGCCGTATCGCCGCGGGCGACCGTTCCCAGACCTGGCTGGTGCCGGGGGAAAACCCCGCCGACCAGCACACCCGCACCTTCGCCGCCATTGAGATCGCCTGTCTCGACATCATCGGCAAGGCGCTGAACAAACCGGCCTGCGACCTTCTGGGTGGACGCGCCCGCGATGCGGTTCCCTTCTCCTGCTATCTGTTCTACAAGCATGCCGGAGGCGGCGGCCTGGACGAGGACGCCCGCGACGACGAGTATGGCGAAGGTCTGGACCCGGAGGCCATGGTGCGCCAGGCCAAACAGATGATCGCCTCCTACGGCTTCAAAGAGATCAAGCTGAAGGGCGGCGTTTTGGACCCGGACGAGGAGATCGCCACCATCAAGGCCCTACGCCGCGAGTTCGGACCCAAAGTGCCGCTGCGCATCGATCCCAACTGCGCCTGGAGCGTGGAGACATCGGTGAAAATCGGCCAGGCGCTGGTGGAGGAACTATCCGATGGCGGATACCTGGAAGATCCCGCGGCGGGTTTGGATGGCATGACCGAGGTGCGCAAACGGCTGCTGGCGCTGGGCATCAACACCCCACTGGCAAGCAACGTGGCGGTAACCGCCTTCGCGCACATCCCGGAAGCGTGGAAACGGGATTCGGTGCAGATCGTCCTCTCCGACCCGCATTATTGGGGTGGTCTGCGCGCGCAGCAGCAATTGGACCACATGTGCGGCGTCATGGGGCTGGGCGTTTCGATGCACTCCAACAACCATTTGGGCGTGAGCATGATGGCCATGACCCACGCCGCGGCGGCCTGCCCGAACCTCACCTACGCCTGCGACACACACTACCCCTGGCAGACCGAACAGGATGAAGTGGTGGCCGGAGGCAGGATCAGGTTCCACGAAGGCAGCGTAAGGATCCCCGACAAACCCGGGCTGGGCGTGGAACTCGACTACGACCAGATTGCGCGGCTGACCGAGCGGTATCATAAACTTCCATTCAGAAAGCGGGATGACGAGGCGGAAATGCGAAAACACGTCGATCCCAACTGGAAACGGATCCTTCCCCGCTGGTAGACTGCTGTTATGCGCACATTCGCGTTTTCTTTGGCAACCCTGCTCCTGGGATCCGCACTGGCCGTGGCCGGCGAAAAAGGCATGATGCACTGCTTCGCCTTCACTCCTATCAAGGAAGCCACACAGGCAGACTGGGATGCATTCTATAAAGCAACTGACGCCATGCCCGGAAAAATTTCCGAGGTGAAGAAGGTCTGGTACGGCAAACTGCGGGCGCCTCTGGCCCAATACAACACCACCGACGCGGCAGCCCGCAAGCGTGCGGCGGCAGGTGAAAAAGGTGTGCAGGCCGAACTCACGGTTACGCGCCGCGAGTATGGAGTCTGCATGCTGATGGGCGGCCCCGGGGACCTCAAGACATACACCACCAATCCATATCACAAGGTCTGGATGGCGGCCTATGAGAAGGTTCGCGTCGCCGGCACCACCACCTACGACATCATCGCCGAATAAGCCTGTTTGGATGAGCCTGGGCGCCGTTTGAATGCGGCGCTCAGGCCGCTGTCCCGCCTCCACCGCCCGCCTCTCCCCCCGCTGGTTCGAGAATCGCCGACATCGACCCTTTTGACCCCTTCAGCCGCCAATCGGCTCCATAGCCGTGAATCTGCTCTTTGGCGAAACTGGCCACCGGCAGTTCCGCCGTGAGCACCACGCTTCTGCCCGTATGATGGACTTCGAGCGCGTGCATGTGCGCCTGCGCTTTGGCGACCAGGAACAGACGCTGCAGCATCTCGACCACGTATTCAACGGTGTGGTCATCGTCGTCGAGCAGCACGACGTTGTAGATCGGGGTGAGCACACCCTGGGTTTCCGATTCGGTGGAGGGAAGCGTGACAGGCATGAGCCAATCTACAGAATGCCACGTCAGGCGCCGTCACCGCAGCAAAGTGGTACGATAGAGATGGAAAGGAGGGGGCGCAACGGCTTCGACGGGTTAGTTTCAGTTTGGGAAGGCGTGCCGGGTTCCGAGCTCCCGTTAAACGATCGGAAAACCAAAACTGCCAACACGCAGTTTGCATACGCTGCCTAATTAGGTAGCCGTTCAAGGTGGTAGTATCCGTGGACCACTATTGAGCGTAATCTAGCGGGTTAGGTCCAACGCTTCTGTCCGGAGCGGAAAGCCGAGATGAATCGGGCTAGGCGGCTGAGGATTTTGCCGATTCAGAATCGGCTGCCGAAACAACAGAATCTGGCTACGCACGTAGGCTTTTCAGGTTGAGCTTTCTCGGACGCGGGTTCGACTCCCGCCGCCTCCACCAGCCCGCCGTAGCTTCAGCGAAGGAGGGCAGTCGCTCTCGCCTTAGCGAAGCAAAGCAGCGCGACGCACTACGTTTACCTCCTGCAAAGCCAATCAAACCCCAGCCAGCGCTACATCGGCCTCACCAGCGACTTGAAGGCGCGCCTCGCCAGGCACAATGAAGGCGGCGTGCCCCACACTTCGAAATTCCGTCCGTGGTCATTGCAGACATACGTCGCCTTCACCGCGCGTGAGCAGGCGGAAGAGTTCGAACAGTATTTGAAATCAGGCTCGGGAAGGGCTTTCGCCAATCGCCGGCTCTGGCCGGTCAACGCTGAGGCGCAATCTCTCGCCTGGCGGCCTGGATTCTAGCGTAGAGCACCGGGTTCGAGCGGCGAGCCTGCTCACGCAGTCCATCCAGTTCGATCTCCCCTTGGCGCAGGTACTCGTCGATGTCCGCCTGATTTGCAAGATAAAAGGCGATCGCCCCGTAAACCTTTTCGAGATCGAGGGGTGCAAACGACTGGACGATCGACTCAGGGGACTGCCCGCGCAGAAAGGCGTAGACGATCGAGTCAAGCGACACACGCGTACCGGCCAGGTAATAGCCGCCGCTGCGCTGCTCAATGTACATCGTAGGGCCCTTCATCACAGCACCAGGATCGGATGATAGAGGTTCGGCATCTTCACCTCGCCCATCGCCACCAGATCACCTTCCGGGCTGATCGCCTTCACATACTTCGCCCCGCGCTGCACGCGAAACGGCGAGACACGAAAATCGCGCCCCTGCCGGATCTGCCGCACCGTCAGCGCATCCACCACTTCTCCGGGAATTTCGGGCAGCAGCTTCGACGCCGGAATCACCGCCTCGGCAATCCTTCCTTCCTTGCTCAGCTCTTCCAACTCCGGCACGGTACGCGCCTGCTCGATCTGAAAATCACCGCTTGAGGTCCGCCGCAACTCCTGCACAAACGCACCGCAGCCCAGCTTCTGCCCCAGATCATGCGCCAGGCTGCGAAGATAGGTCCCGGCCGAACAGTGTACGCGGACGCGGATTTCGCACGATCCGCATTCCACCAGTTCCAAACCGAAAATGCTCACCTCCACGGCCTTCAACTCCACCGGCAGATTCCTGCGCGCCAGCTTGTAGGCCGGCACACCGCCGATCTTCTTGGCCGAAATCGGGGGCGGCATCTGCAGCAGCGTTCCGCGGAAATCCTCAAGCGCCCGCTCGACATCCTCACGCTTCAAATCGACATCGACAGCGGGCGAAGTGGGCGTGCCCTCGCGATCATAGCTGTCGGTGGAATAGCCAAAGCGGATCACCGCTTCGTAACGCTTGTCATTTTTCACGAAAAACTGCGCCAGCCGCGTGGCCCGCTCCACAACGAGCGGAAGCACACCGGTGGCCATCGGATCGAGCGTTCCCAGATGCCCGATTCTCTTTGTGCCCGCCAGCCGCCGCATTTTGCCCACAACGTCGTGCGACGTCCAGCCTTCGGGCTTGTCCACTACAATCACTCCATCCATTAGGCGTCTTTCAATATCTCCCTTGCCGCGTTGTGGCCCGGCGCTCCCATCACGCCGCCGCCGGGATGCGCGCCGGATCCGCAAAGATACAGCCCCTTCACCGGCGTGCGGTATTTCGCCCAGCCGGCCAAAGGCCGCATCACAAACATCTGGTCCACGCTCATTTCGCCGTGGAAGATGTTGCCGCCGGTAATCCCGAAGCGGCGTTCCAAATCGAGTGGCGTCAGCACCTGATGGTGCTCGATGACCGATCGGATGTTCGGGGCGTATTCCGCAATCAGGCCGATGACCCGTTCAAAGAATGGCTCCCGTTGCTCGTCCCAGGTGGTCCCTCTAAGAGTATACGGTGCGTACTGGAGAAAAATCCCCATCACGTGTTTTCCAGGGGGAGCAAGCGAGGCGTCGTACATGGTCGGTACGGTCATCTCCAACAGCGGCTTCTGCGAGGGGCGGCCGTACTTGGCGTCATCCCAGGCGCGCTCCACATAGTCGATGCTGGGGCAGATGTGCATTGTGGCCTTGTGATGCGGCGCGGGTGCGCCGGGCAGGCAGCGGAATTCCGGCAGTCCGTTTAATGCCAGATTGATTTTGCAGGACGTGCCTTCGGTGCGGAATCGCCGGATCTGCCGGACAAAGTCAGCCGGCAGCGCGCTCTCTTCCAGCAAATGCAGAAACGTCACCTTGGGATCCAGGTTGCTGGCGATGATGGGAGCGTGGAGTTCGTCACCGTTTTCGAGCACAACGCCCGTGGCCCGGCCGTCCTTCACCAGGATGCGGCTCACCGCCGCGCTGACGCGGGTTTCCGCACCGCTGGCCCTGGCGCTGGCGGCGATGGCTTCCGATACCGCCCCCATCCCTCCACGCACGAATCCCCATAGCCCCCGCTTGCCGCCCACGCCGCCCATGCAATGGTGCAGCAGAATGTAGGCCGTTCCTTGCGACTTCGGCCCGCCGTTGGCGCCGATTACGCCATCGGTGGCCAGCGTCACCTTCAACTCTTCGCTTTCAAACCAGTCATCCAGCAGATCCACCGCGCTCTGCGTGAAGATCTTCACCAGCCCGGTCATCTCGGCGCGGCCCAGCCCGCGCATCCTGCCCAGCAGCTTCAGGTAATCAATGAAGTCGCCCACGCCGGTTGGCGGGAATTCGGGGGGAGTGGTGAGCAGCAGCGATTCCACCACCACGGCCAGCTTTTCCAGATGCGCTTCGTAGGCCGCCAGCCGGTCGGCATCGCGCTTTGAGAACTTGGCGATCTCATCGTAAGTGCGCCGCGCATCCTGCCACATGTACAGATAACGGCCGTCGGGAAAGGGTGAAAAGAAAGCCGGATCCTTGGCATCCACCTTGTATCCGAAGCGCTCCAACTCCAGATCGCGAATCACCTTCTCCTGCATCAGGCTGGTCAGGTAGGATGCGGTGGATACACGGTAGCCCGGCCAAATCTGCTCGGTCACCGCGCAGCCGCCCAGCAGTTCACGCTTTTCGAGCACCAGCACTTTGCGGCCGGCCCGGGCCAGGTAGGCGGCCGTTACCAGGCCGTTGTGCCCTCCGCCCACAATGATTGCGTCGTATTTTCGCACATGATTATTGCAGCACACGATCTGCAATAATGCCGGTATGGCAGCAAAACTAACCCGCCGCCGCCTGGCAATCTTAGCCGGCGCGCCGCTGGCGCAGCCCGTCAAGGCACAGCAGGAAGCCGGGGATGACCTTACCATCCAGCGCCGGAACCTGGAACGTAACCGCGAGGCGCTGGCCAAAGCCGAGCTTCCCATCAGTACTGAGCCCGCCTTTGTCTTCAAGGCCTGACCATGGCAACTTTCGACGCCGACATCTTTTTCTCCTCCATCAGCGAACTGCAGGCCGGAATCAGGGCGAAGAAGTTCTCCTCCGTAGAGCTGACGCGCGCCTTCTGTGACCGGCTGGAGCGTTACGGACAGCGCTACAACGCGCTGGCCGTTTCGCTGCGCGAGGAGGGCATCCGCCAGGCCGAAGACGCCGACGACGACATCAAGCGGGATCGCATCCGGTCCCCGTTGGCGGGCGTTCCCTACGCGGTCAAGGACCTGCTGGCGGTGCGCAAGCACCCCACCACCTGGGGCGCCAAGCCCTTTGCCGGGCAGGTATTCGACGAAGACGCGTTCGTCGTGAAAAAGCTCGCCAAGGCCGGCGCCGTGCTGATCGGCAAGCTCTCGATGGTGGAATTGGCCGGCGGAGGCGGCTACCGCTTCGCGGCCGCGTCGCTGCAGGGGCCGGGACTGAATCCCTGGGACATCACGCGCTGGTCCGGCGGATCGTCCTCAGGATCGGGCAGCGCGGTGGCGGCGGGGTTGGTGCCGTGGGCGATCGGCACGGAAACCTCCGGCTCCATCCTCACCCCGGCTGCCTTCTGCAACGTCACCGGCCTGCGCCCCACCTACGGATTGGTGAGCCGCACGGGCGCCATGGCTCTTTCCTGGACGCTGGACAAGATCGGCCCCATGGCCCGTTCGGCTGAAGATTGCGGGCTGATCCTGCACGTCATGTCGGGCGCCGATCCGGACGACCCGGGATCGGCCGGCAAGCGCTTCTATTATGTCCCGCAGTTTGCGCCGAAGATGGCAGACCTGAAAGTGGGCTACAACCCCGCCGACTTCACCGAGGGCGTCACAGCCGAATCCCGCCCGGCGTTTGCGCAGGCGCTTGAGGCTTTCAAATCATTGGGCGCAAAAATGGTGGAAGCCAAGCTCCCCGATTTCCCTTACGGGCCGATGGTGTCCACCATCATCAGCGCCGAGATGGGCTCGATCTTTGAATCGCTGGTGGAGAGCGGAAAAGTGGATGAGTTGGCCGACAAGCGCCAGATCGCCGGCATCAAAGCCAGCCAGGAAGTGCTGGCAAAGGATTACCTGCGGGCGATGCGGGTGCGGCGCCTGGCAAACCAGAAGTTCCGCGAAATGTTCTTTGAGATGGACCTGTATCTGACGCCCGCCCGCAGCGGGCCCGCCAGCAAGATCAGTGAGCCACTGGACCGTCCGGGTCCACCCGCCAGTCCCGTCATCCCGGCGGGCAATCTGGCCGGGCTGCCGGCCATTTCCCTGCCCTGCGGCTTTGCCGAAAACATGCCGCTGGCCATCTCATTGCTTGGGGCGCCGTTCACCGAAGGCAAACTGCTGGCAGTGGGCAAGGCATTCCAAACCGCGACGGATTGGCACAAACGGCGCCCAAAGGCGCCATAACACGACTGGATTTCATGAACGACCAACCCATTCAAACCGCCCTCGTTGAGGCCGATCTCGCCCTGGAAATGGTGCGGGTGGTGGAGGAAGCTGCCATCGCTTCCGCCCGGACGATGGGTGAAGGCGACGCCGGCAAATCCGACCAGGCCGCCGTACACGCCATGCGGCGCGCTTTTGAAAAACTCCCGATCGCCGGAAACATCGTCATCGGCGAGGGAGAACGCGACCAGGCGCCGATGCTTTATATCGGCGAGAGCGTCGGCGCCAAACCGCCGGCCGGCGTCGAGTACCCGGAAGTGGACATCGCCGTCGATCCTCTGGAGGGCACCAACCTCTGCGCCACCGGCGCGCCCAATTCCATCGCCGTGCTGGCCGCTTCGGAAAAGAATGGACTGCTCCACGCGCCCGATTGCTACATGGAGAAGATCATCGCCGGCCCAGCATGCCGCGGCTCGCTCGATTTGGACGCGCCGGTGGAGGACAACCTGAAGGAAATCGCCCGCTGCCTGGACCGCCGCGTCAAGGATCTGGTGGTGGTGGTGCTGGACCGGCCGCGCCACAAGAAGCTGATCGATGAAATCCGCGCGGCCGGCGCGCGCATACGGCTGATTTCCGACGGCGATCTTTCAGCGGGCATCGCGGCCGCGGTGCGCGGAGCGGGCGTACACCTGGTGATGGGTACCGGTGGCGCTCCGGAAGGCGTGATTACAGCCGCGGCCATCCGCTGCCTGCACGGCGCGATGGTGGGACGCCTGGTGGTGAACTCCCCGGAGTTGGAGGAGCGTATCGTCAGCATGGGCATCCGCGATCCGCGGCGCGTCTATTCGGCGCGCGATTTGGCCCCGGGACGCAACCTGGTATTTGCCGCCAGCGGCGTTACCGAAGGGCCGCTGCTGCGCGG
>JANRLE010000075.1:0-43069 GCA_033762895.1 Bryobacteraceae bacterium
CACCGCAATCGCGTTCTTCTCCAACTGCCCCGGCAGGAATTCGCCCGGCGGCTCCGGCAGCGGCAGCCGGCCCATCTGATACTTCGTGACGATCTCCCAGATGCTGACCACACTCGCCAGCAGTTCCTCACCCTCGAACGCCGCCACCGCCGCAGGTGACAGCCGTTCATCTCCCGAAATCGCCCGCAGAAAGGCGTGAGTGTCCAGAAGCAGCTTCATTTCCAGAACTCATCCTCCACCTCGGGCGGAAGAGGGGCATCGAAAATCATCCGGAACATGGAAGAGCCCCGCCGCCGAGCCAACCTTCCGCTTGGCCTTCCGTGCCTCGAACGGCACCAGCCGCGCCACCGGCCGCCCTGATCGCGTAACGATCACCTCTTCCCCCAGCAGCACCTGCTCCAACAGCCGCGAAAGATGCGTCTTCGCCTCGTGCACACTCGCTTCCATGCCACAAGAATAGACTAAGTCAATGCCATACAATGGCCAGACGCCACCCCGACCTCATCGAATCAACGATATACACGCCGACGGCCCCAACGCCAAATGCTCCCATTAACCGAATTTATCCCCAAAGCCCCTTGCATTTGGTCCACACATGTCCTATCCTTAAAGCTTAGGGCACGCATGTCTCGGCGCAACTTCACGAATCTCCGTAGCTCCGAAAACAACGCGCGCAATCTCTCCATCGTAGGCGTAAACGTATCCATTATTATTGGGGTCATCGTAGCCGGCCCCGCGTAGCCTGACTGGGAGATTCCAAAAGTTCAGGCCATCGGCGGGGCAAACAGAACCGGCCGATGGCCTTTTCCATTTTCTGAAGCGATTTTCAAACGACCAGGAGAACTACTTCGTTATGTCGTCAAATCTGATGAGTGGCGCGAAAATGCTGCTGGAGTGTCTGGCCCGTGAAGGGGTGGACATCATGTTCGGTTATCCGGGCGGCGTCACGCTGCCCTTCTATGACTCCATGTACGATCACCAGATCAAACACATCCTGGTGCGTCATGAGGAGAACGCCTGTTTCGCCGCCGAGGGATACGCCCGCACTACCGGCAAGGTCGGCGTCTGCTGCGCCACCTCGGGCCCCGGCGCAACCAATCTGGTCACCGGCCTAGTGAACGCGATGATGGACTCCATTCCGATCGTCGCCATCACCGGCCAGGTCACCTCCAAGCTGATCGGCTCGGACGCCTTCCAGGAAGCCGACACCTTCGGCATCACCCGCTCCTGCACCAAGCACAACTACCTGGTCAAGAACATCGCCGAGCTCCCGCAGATCATTCACGAAGCCTTCCACATCGCCTCCACCGGACGGCCCGGCCCCGTGCTGGTGGACGTTCCCAAGGACGTCTTCCAGGCCCAGGGCCACTACGCCCCGGTCCATTCCATCCACCTGCCAGGCTATAAGCTGGTCACCGAGGGCCACTCCGGCCAGATCCGCCGCGCGGCCCAGATGATCTGGGAAGCCAGGCGGCCCTACATCTATGCCGGCGGCGGCGTGGTGGCCGCGGGTGCGCACGAGGAACTGAAGGAACTGGTGGAGATGGTGGACGCGCCCACAGTATGCACGCTGATGGGTCTTGGCGCGCTTTCCTCCTCCCATCCCAACTTCGTTTCCATGCCCGGCATGCACGGCTCCTACGCCGCCAACATGGGCATGTCCGGCGCCGACCTGCTGATCGCCCTCGGCGTCCGCTTCGATGACCGCGTCACGGGCCGGCTGGCCGCCTTTGCGCCGCACGCCAAGGTGATCCACGTCGATGTCGACCCGGCCGAGGTGGGCAAGAACCGCAACCCCGATCTGCCGATCGTCGGCGACCTGCGCAAGGTGCTGCCCAAGCTGAACAAGGCCGTGGCCGAGTTGCAGCCCACCATGGCCGAAGCCAACGCCGCCTCACGTCGCGAATGGTGGAACCAGATCCGCGAATGGCAGTCCGAAAACCCGCTCACGCCCCAGTTCTCCACCACCGAGATCAAGCCCCAGCACCTGATGGCGGAAATCGATCGCCTGTCGGCCGGCGAGGCCATCGTCACCTCCGACGTGGGCCAGCACCAGATGTGGGCCGCGCAGTTCATCAAGTTCCATCACCCGCGGCTGTGGATCAACTCGGGCGGACTCGGGGCCATGGGCTTCGGCGTTCCCTCGGCCATCGGCGCGCAGTTCGCCCGCCCGGATAAACTGGTGTTCGCCATCTGCGGCGACGGTGGCTTCCAGATGGCCATCCCGGAGTTGGCCACCATCGCCAGCCACGGCTTACCGGTCAAAATCATCATCATGAACAACGGCTACCTCGGCATGGTCCGGCAGTGGCAGGAGTTGTTCTATAACAACCGCCTTTGCGCGGTGGAGCTCGATGCCTTCCCGGACGCGGAAACGCTTGCCAGGGCCTACGGCTTCAAGGGCCGCACAATCGACAAACCGAGCGAGTTGTCGGCGGCGCTCGAAGAAGCCGTCCGCGAGCCCGGACCATACCTGCTGAACGTCAAGGTGGCGCCCACCGACAACGTCTACCCGATGGTGCCCGCCGGCGGAGCCATCAACGAAATGGTGCTCGCGCCGCCGCAGCCGGTCGCGGTGCCGCAGTAAGAGGAACGCAAGAACATGATTCAAGTTATCTCAATTCTGATGGAGAACAAACCCGGCGCGCTCATGCGGGTGACAGGCCTGCTCAGCGCCCGCGGTTACAACATCGACAGCCTCACTGTGGGCCGTACCCTCGATCCGGCGCTCTCCCGCATGACCATTGGCGTGGACGTGGAGCCGCACCTCCGCCGCCAGGTCATCAAACAGATGAACAAGCTCATCAACGTGCTGCAGGCCACAGACCTCACCGAGGGCCCCGCCGTCACCCGCGAAATGGTCCTGCTTCGCGTCAGGGCCGCCATGGAGTCCCGTACCGCCATCCTCAAGGAAGCCGAGATTTTCGGCGCGCGCGTGGTCGATTCCTCGCTTGAGGGATTCGCCATTGAAGCCACCGGCGATCCGGAGAAGATGGACGAGTTCATCGATGTCATGCGCAGCTATGGTGAGATCGAGGTCACACGCTCGGGCGCGGTGGCCGTATCGCTTGATGCCAAGAAACTGCGGCTGAATCCGCCGGTCCCCGCCGGCGCAGAAGCCAAGAAGTAGTGACAGGAAGTCAGGAAGACAACAAGACAGGAAAGAAAGATGCCAAGACGCTTTTACGAAAAAGACGGCAACCTCGACGTACTCAGAAATGAAACGGTCGCCATTGTGGGCTATGGCAGCCAGGGCCACGCGCACGCCTTGAATCTCCGCGATTCCGGCGTCAACGTGATCGTTGGCCTCTACCCCGGCAGCAAAAGCACCGCCAAGGCGGAAGCCGCCGGCCTGCGTGTCATGAGCGTGGCCGAGGCCGCCAAGGCCGCCACCATGATCATGATCCTGGTCTCCGATCATATCCAGGGCGAGCTCTACAACAACGAAATCGCACCCGCGATGACCGCCGGTAAGATGCTGATGTTCGCCCACGGCTTCAACATCCACTTCGGATTCATCAAGCCCCCGGCCGACGTCGATGTGACGATGGTGGCGCCCAAAGCTCCCGGCCACCGCGTGCGTGAGCTGTTCACCGAAGGCGTCGGCGTTCCGGCGCTGGTCGCCGTGCATCAGAACGCATCCGGCAAGGCGCTGGATAAGGCTCTGGCCTATGCCCTGGCGCTCGGATGCCTGAAAGCCGGCGTCATCGAAACCACCTTCAAGGAAGAGACCGAAAGCGACCTGTTCGGCGAACAGACGGTGCTGTGCGGCGGCGTTTCGGCGCTGATCAACGCGGGCTTTGAAACGCTGGTGGAAGCCGGCTACGCCCCCGAAATCGCCTACTTTGAGTGCCTGCACGAATTGAAGCTGATTGTCGATCTGATCTATGAAGGCGGACTCGGCTACATGCGCTACTCGGTTTCCGACACGGCCGAATACGGCGACTACTCGCGTGGCCCGCGCATTATCAACGAGCAGACCAAGGCCGAAATGAAGAAAATCCTCGCCGAAATCCAGTCCGGCCAGTTCGCCAGGGAATGGATGGACGAGAACAAGGCCGGCCGCGGCAAGTTCCTCGCCATGCGCGAGGCTAACACCAACCTGCTGATCGAAAAGACCGGCGCTCCGCTGCGCGAGATGATGACCTTCCTCAAGCGCAAGAAGGAAGCCGGCGTACCCGTAAACGCCTAAGGAGTTACGATCATGAAAATCTTCACCTTCGATACCACCCTCCGCGACGGCACGCAGGGCGAAGCCGTTTCCTTCTCCGTGGAGGACAAGCTGATGATTGCCCAGAAACTGGACGAACTCGGCATTGACTACATCGAAGGTGGATGGCCGGGCTCGAACCCCCGTGACAAGGAGTTTTTCGCCCGCGCCCGTGACCTGCAACTCAAACACGCCAAGCTGACGGCATTCGGATCCACGCGGTTCGCCAAGAACCGCGTGGATCAGGATCCCAACGTGCGGCAGTTGCTCGAAGCCGGCACGCCGGTGGTCTCCATCTTCGGCAAGAGCTGGGACCTGCATGTCCACCGCGCCCTGAACATCACCGAGGAGGAGAACCTGAAGCTCATCGGCGAGACCGTGGGCTATATCAAAGACCATGGCCGCGAAGTGGTCTACGATGCCGAACATTTTTTTGACGGATACACGGCCAGCCCGGACTTCGCGCTCCGCACACTTGAAGCCGCGCAGAAGGCCGGCGCCAGCGTGCTGTGCCTGTGCGATACCAACGGCGGCACGCTGCCCAATCGCCTTGTCGAGATCATCGCCGAAGTCCGCAAACGTTTTGACGGCATCATCGGCATCCACTGCCACAACGACTCCGACGTCGCCGTCGCCAACACGCTGGTGGCTGTCGAACAGGGCGTCACCCACGTGCAGGGTTGCTTCAACGGCTATGGGGAACGGTGCGGCAACGCCAACATGGCGTCCATCCTCGCCAACCTCGAACTGAAGCTGGGCCACACCACAGTGGGACCCGAAAAGCTGCAACACCTCACCAGCGTCGCCCGCTTTATCGCCGAGCTTGCCAACCTCACCGTCCGCAATGATCAGCCCTATGTGGGCCGTAGCGCCTTCGCCCACAAGGGCGGCATTCACGTCAGCGCCGTGCTCAAGGATTCCAGCACCTATGAGCATATCTCGCCGGACGCCGTGGGCAACCGCCAGCGCGTGCTGATCAGCGATCTCAGCGGAC
Source organism: Bryobacteraceae bacterium (assembly GCA_033762895.1). Taxonomy (GTDB): domain Bacteria; phylum Acidobacteriota; class Terriglobia; order Bryobacterales; family Bryobacteraceae; genus CADEFT01. The sequence goes on from JANRLE010000075.1 coordinate 5,205, forward strand.
GTTCCAACATCCTCTACAAACTCAAGCAGCACGGGCTGATGGACCGGCTGGACGACGCCGCGCACAAAGAGTTGCTGGAGCGCATCAAGCACATGGAGTTTCAGGGCTACGAAATCGAAGCCGCCGAAGGCACATTCGAACTGCTGGTGCGGCAGGCGTTGCATCCAGGGCTCAACCTGTTCGATGTGATCAGCTACGACGTGGCCACCCGTTCGCCCAACGGCAAGGATTCCCAAACCACGGCCACCGTTACCATCAAGGCCAAGGACGGCATTCATTCGGCCACCGCCAATGGCCACGGCCCCATGAACGCGCTTGACCTGTGCCTGCGCCAATGCCTCTCCACGCTCTATCCGGCCATCTCCAACGTGCGCCTGGTGGACTACAAGGTGCGCGTGCTCGACACCAGGAAAGGGACTGCCGCTAAAGTCCGCGTACTGGTGGAATGGTCAGACCATCGCCGCAGTTGGGCCACCGTCGGGGTCTCGGACAATGTCATTTCGGCGAGCTGGCAGGCGCTGGTGGATGCCCTTCGCCTTGAACTCATGCGGCTCATTGAAAAGGACGACGCCCTGGAACGCGTCGTCGAAGACTACTGCTGGGGTGTATGAAGGACGTCCTTCGCCGCCGCATCCCGGACTTCCGCCGCGTCCTGCTGATTGAGAGCGGCTCACGCTATGTCTTCGATAACCTGCTGCCCGGGCTGTACGAAGTGCACGGCCCGGAACTGCGGGTGGATCTGGTGACCTGCTACACGGGTGAGCCCGCCGGCCTTCGCTCCGGCGGCCAGGTCTATCGCGTGTGGGACTATCCCGGGTCTGACGGACGCAGGCGCCTGCTGGGGGAACTGAAGTCGAATCACTACAACGTCTGCGGCATCATCTGCTCGGGTGAGCCGATCATGACCAAGTGGAAGTGGTGGCTGTCGGCGCAGATCCCCGCCAAGCTCTTCATCCTCAATGAGAACGGCGACTACTTCTGGTTTGACTACACAAACTGGCGGCTGATGCTTCATTTCATGCTGTTCCGCGCGGGGTTGTCCGGCGGCGATGCCGTCACCACCATCACGCGGCTGCTGATGTTCCCGTTCATGGTATGTTATCTGCTGCTCTTTGCAGCGGCTGTGCATCTTCGCCGAAAGGTTCGTACATGAAAGCGATTCAGGTTCAACAGTGCGGTGGCCCCGAACAACTGGTGCTGGCGTATATCCCAGTGCCTTCTCCCGGCCCTGGACAGGTGCTGGTTAAGATCGCGGCATCGGGCGTCAACTTCATTGATGTCTACTTCCGCATCGGGCTTTATAAGGCCGATACGCCATTCACGCCCGGCATGGAAGCCGCGGGCACGGTGGAAGCCGTAGGAGAGGGAGTCACGGAATTCGCCCCCGGTGACCGCGTAGCCTACGCAATGACGCGCGGCTCCTACGCCCAGTTCGCGGCCGTTTCCGCCGCCACGCTGGTGAAAGTGCCGGACAATCTTGACCTCACCATGGCTTCCTCCATCATGCTGCAGGGCATGACCGCGCACTACCTGACGCATTCGACATTCCCGTTACAGAAAGGCCATACCGCGCTGGTGCACGCCGCTGCCGGCGGAACCGGCGCGCTGATCGTGCAGATGGCGAAAATGCTGGGGGCGCGCGTCATTGCCACGGCAGGCACTGCCGCAAAGGCGGACCGCGCACGGGCGGTGGGCGCCGATGAATGCATCCTCTACAGCGATCAGGACTTTGAGGCCGAGGCCCGCCGCCTCACCGACGGCAAGGGCGTGGATGTGGTCTATGACTCGGTGGGGGCCGCCACCTTCCATAAGAGCATCAACTCACTGCGCCCGCGCGGCATGATGGTGAGCTTCGGCAATGCTTCGGGCGCCGCGCCGGCGATTGAACCGCTGCTGCTCAGCCAGAAGGGCTCACTGTTTCTCACGCGCCCGACGCTGGCCACCTATTGCCTCACGCGCGAAGAACTGCTGTGGCGATCGGGCGATGTGCTGCGCTGGCTCGCTTCGGGCGCGCTCAGCCAGCACATTCACCAACGCTACCCCCTGGGCGATGCCGCGCAGGCCCATCGGGATCTGGAAGGCCGCCGCACCGCCGGCAAGCTGCTGCTGTTACCCTCATGAGGCAGGATGAATTCAGCGCGAGGCGGGAGCACCTGGCGGCCATGTTGCCGGCGCTCGAAATCGATGCGTTCCTGTTGTCGCACCTTCCCAACATCCGGTACCTCACCGGCTTCACCGGCAGCAACGCGCTGCTGCTGCTGACGCGTTTTGAAGCCACGCTGTTCACTGACCCGCGCTACACCATCCAGGCGCAGCGCGAAACGCAGTGCAAGGTGGCGGTGCATCGCCACCCGATTCTGGCCGCGGCGGCAAAAGCGGTCACGCGCAAGCGCTATCGCGCGGTCGGCTTCGAACCGGCGCACGCCACCTACTCCACCTTCAGCTATCTGCGCGAGAAGACGCCTCGCAGCACGGAGCTGAAACCAGTCACAGGCGCGGTGGAAACCGTGCGGATGGTGAAATCGGATGCCGAAATCGGATTGATCCGCGCCGCGGTGCTGACCAACTCAAAGGCCCTGCAGCAGGCGCTGAAGCGCTATAAACCCGGTATTCGCGAGTGCGACCTGGCGGCCGAAATCGACTATCAGATGCGCCGCCTGGGCGCCGAGGGTACTGCCTTTGACACCATCGTGGTCTCCGGCGATCGCGCAGCCCTGCCCCACGCCCGCCCCGGAATGTCCCCCATTGCGGCTGATCAGCTACTATTGATAGACATGGGCGCAACCCAGGCCGGGTATACCAGCGACATGACGCGCACCGTCTTTGCCGGCTCGGCCCCAACCAGGTGGAAACAGATCTATCATGCCGTGTTGGAATCGCAACTGGCGGCCATCGCCGCGGTACGGCACGGCGCGCCGGCAAGCAGCCCGGACCGCGAGGCCCGCCGGGTGCTGAAAGCGCATGATCTGGATCGGTACTTCACCCATTCCACGGGCCACGGGCTGGGTCTGGAGATCCACGAAGCCCCCCGTCTGGGCAGAGGCGAAAAGACCAAACTGCAGGCGGGCATGGTGGTAACCATCGAACCCGGCGTATACCTGGAAGGCGAAGGCGGCATCCGCATTGAGGACACCGTGCTGGTGACCCGCAACGGATGTGAGATCCTCACTCCCACGTCAAAAGAACTGACCATCATTTAGATGACCATCAACGAAATCAAGGAAATCATCCAGTTGCTCACCGAGAGCGGCGTTGCCGAAATGGAAGTGCAGCGCGGGGAGAATCGTGTCTGGATCCGGCGCAGCGGGGCGACGCCCGAGGTGCAGGTGACAGCGCCTCCGGTTACCACCGTACCGGCGCCGGTAGCGGCCGCGGCTCCGCCTCCTGCTTCTCCTCCCGCAACGGAAGAATCGCTGCCGGTGGTGAAGTCGCCGATCGTCGGCACTTTCTACGAATCATCCTCGCCCGGCGCCCAGCCGTTTGTGAAGGTGGGCGACACGGTGCAGCCGGGCCAGGTGCTGTGCATCATCGAATCGATGAAGCTGATGAACGAGATCGAAGCCGAGACGGCCGGCGTAATCGCGGCGAAGCTGGTTCCCAACGGCAAGCCCGTGGAATACGGCGAAGCGCTGTTCACCTACCGCCCGCTGTAGACGCGATGTTCCAGAAGATCCTCATAGCCAACCGCGGGGAGATCGCCCTTCGCGTCATCTGCGCCTGCAAGGAACTGGGCATTCGCACCGTCGCCGTGTATTCAGAAGCCGACCGCAACAGCCTTCACGTGCGCTTCGCCGACGAGGCCATCTGCATTGGACCGGCAAAGAGCGCCCGCAGCTACCTGGATATCCCCTCGGTCATCAGCGCCGCTGAAATCACCAACGTCAACGCCATCCATCCGGGCTACGGATTCCTGAGCGAGAACGCCGACTTCGCCGAGGTCTGTCAGATGTCCGGCATCACCTTCATCGGTCCTACACCTGAGGTGATCAAGGCGATGGGCGTCAAGCAGCGGGCAAGGGAGATGATGAAGGCCGCGGGCGTGCCCATCCTGCCTGGTTCGGACGGCATCCTGCAGTCACCCGAAGAGGCCCTGGCGGTAGCCGAAGGCGTGGGCTACCCGGTGATGATCAAGGCATCGGCCGGCGGCGGCGGACGCGGCATGCGGGTGGTGCGCTCGGCCGAGGAACTCCCGAACCTCATGGGCCAGGCGCAGTCGGAAGCGGGCGCCGCTTTCGGATGCCCGGACGTTTACATGGAAAAGCTGGTGGAGAACCCGCGGCACATTGAGTTTCAGGTGCTGGCCGATCTGCACGGCAACGTTGAGGTGCTGGGTGAGCGCGAATGCTCACTGCAGCGGCGGCACCAGAAGGTGCTCGAGGAAGCTCCTTCGCCTTCAGTGTCCCCGCAACAGCGGCAGACCATCAGTGCATCCCTGCGCAAGGCCATGAAGGAGGCCGGCTACACCAACGCGGGCACGGTAGAGTTTCTGATGGATCAAACCGGCCAACTCTACTTCATCGAAGTGAACGCGCGCGTGCAGGTGGAGCATCCGGTGACCGAGTTCGTCACCGGCATCGATATCGTAAAAAGCCAGATCCGCATCGCCGCCGGCCAAACGCTGCCGGAAATCCTGGACGGCCCGGTAACCATTCGGGGCCATGCGATCGAGTGCCGCATCAACGCCGAACACCCGGAGACCTTCGCGCCCTCCCCAGGCCGCATCACGGCGATGAATCTGCCCGGCGGTATCGGCGTGCGGGTGGACACGGGAGCCTACGCCGACGGCGTGATTCCGCCCTACTACGATTCAATGATCGCCAAGCTGATCGTACATGGGCGCGACCGCAGCGAGGCCATCGCACGGATGACGCGGGCGCTGGACATGTTCGTGATCGAAGGCATCCACACCTCGATTCCCCTGCACCAGCGCATTCTCGCCGACGCCGATTTTGTGGCCGGCAATTTCCACACCAACTATCTGGTTAAGTTCACCAGGCAGAAGTGACCGCACAATGGGCGCCTGCGGGCGGAACGGCGATTCATCAAATCCGCTCAAGATCTTCGAGTCCCTGGACCGGGCAGTGAAACTGGGCGACGTGAATCATCCGAAGACTGGGTTCGTTCCACCCGCAGTTGTGGCGGATCCGCGTGGAGTCAGTGGATGTGGGGAGAGTCCGCAGGCCGGTGACCAACAAGGGATGGGATGAGCAGTATATTGAAGATCTGCGGGAGGACGAATTCGAGGTAATCGCCGATTAGCGCGTCCGGGTGGCCTGTTCCGTAAACCGGAAGGCTTCGTCGCGCAGGAGGGCCTTGAGTGCCCCGAGTTGGGGAGACACTTCCCCGTGATCGGCAATTGCGCAGGCCTGGCGGTAAAGCGTCTCGGCTTCTTCGTGAAGTGCGGCGTTGGTGGCGGTTTCGGTCAACATCTGGTGGACAGTGGCAATGTAGACATCGAGATCTGCGGCGTCAACCGGCGCAACTTGGGTCAGTGGCCTGGGACCGGTTGGTGATGCGGCTGCCACTTCTTGGTCTCCTCAGTGAGGATATCGGGTTAAGAGAGACAGGTTCATTAGGGTAGCTGACACTCTGGCTAGTACCGCTCCCACGGCGCGCGCTCAAATCCCGGCGCCATTTCGCGGCCGAATCGCAACGCCGGACGGCCGTTTTCAAAGGCCCCGATATCCGGACCGGCGCCCGCAAAGTCGTCGTTGAACCCCGGAATCCGCTCCCCGGCATCAAGCGCCGGATTCTTCCCCTGCACCATCGGATCGGTGATCGCCACCTTCTGCCCATTACGCTCGGATTCCACACGCCCCCACTGAATCTGATTCATCGTCGGCGCCAGGAACCACTCCAGTCCCTGCGACGGCAGGAACATCGACAACACGAAGCCGCCGCCGAGGTATCTCCCCGTCAGGTCGTGACGAAAGTCGTTTCCGGGCGCGCCGCGATCATCCGGATAGATTCGTCCACGCGCGTAAAAGATGTTGTTCCGCGTCACCGCGTTGTGCAACTCGTGGCTTGAGAACACATCCAGCCCCCCGCGCGGCTGCAGCGCCGTATTGTGGAAGATGAACCGGTAACCAAGCCCCGTGCTCACGCGTTCCCCGTTCAGATTCAGTTGATTCATTCCGGTCTTGATCATCATGCCGCCCGACGGGTCCTGGTGCGAAATGCGGCTTTCGCCGAACACGTTGCGGAAGACGTAGAGCGGGCCCATGGCGGTAGCCGCCGTCGCCACATGCACGAAGGTGTGGTGGATGTAGTTGCTCCAGATGCGGACGTTGCGGTTGGCACCTTCGCTCTCGATGGCGTCATCCCAGCAGTGCGACACGATGTTGCCGTAGATATCGGAGTCCCGATTGGGGCTGCCCTTGAAACTGTAATTGCTGCCGCCGCCGATGCCGTCGTTATAGCCGTGATCCTCGGTGGATCGGATGGTGTTGTAGCGGATGACGTTGCCACCGCGCGAATCGATGAGCGTGATAGCCTGCGGACCCGAAGGATGCCCGCTCTCCCAGTCGTTGGCGCCACCCCGCGGATATTCGATGAGGTTGCGCTGGATCACCAGGTGTCCGGCATCCCTCTCCGCGTAGATGGCGCTATCGGAGCCGCCGGTCACGCCCCATACGCGCGCGCCGCCGATCCGCCCCCACCCGGTGATATGCGAATCCTCAATCACCACGTTCTGGACGCCCTGGCGAACCAGCACGGCGTGTACGCCCGCGTTGCGCAGTTCCAGGCCCCGCAGGATCACGTAATCGGCCTCCACCACTATGTTGTGATCGGCGAGATTGAACACGTCACTGATGAACTTTGTGCCGGGCGCGGGCGTGACCAGACGCCAGCCTTCGGCCGTGCCACCTTCGCGGATATGGACGGTTTCACCGCTAACGCCTGCGGCAAGGTGCGTGGTTTTGCCTACTGGAAACACGTCCGGCCGGGTGCGCGCCCGCAGGGATGCCTTTTCGCGGGCCGCGTCCAATTCGATCTCATAGGTGGCGCCGGACTTTAGTCCGACGAGCGAACCGCGGTATTGGCGCTCGCGCGCGTCCCAGACCAGCGGGTAGCCATCCCGCCACTCGGCGGCGCCCGCGGCGCGGTAGCGGACGGTGCAACGTTCCACCGGCGCCGGGCGGTCATAGTAGAGTCCCAGGGATTCAAACGTGGGAATGGCGAGCAGCGCGGCCAGCAGCATGGATCACCTCAACAAATCACCCAGCACGCGCATCGGCACGGCGCTCTCCTTCAACGCGCGCTCATGAAATTCAGCTAATGGAATCTTTTTGTACTGTTCGCGCACGCGCTTCCACTCGCGGTAGCCCACGTAATAGGTAGGCAACTGCGTGGAGGAAAGCTTGGCCCGCTGCAGCTTCGCCGTCGCTTCTTCCTTCTCCTGATAGGTGCGCTCCAGCATGAGGCTCATTGCCTCTTCGTCGGTCATGTTCATCGTCTGCATGCGCACATCGAGAATCGCGTTGGCGATCATGCGAAGCTGCTGCTTGAGGAAGGTGAGCCGCAGTTCCGGGCTCTTGTCGAGGTAGCCTTCGTCGAGCATCATCTCAGTGGCATAGACGGCCCAGCCTTCAATATACGGCCCGTTGCCGAACACGCTGCGCAGCAGGCGGCGCGGCGTGGGGGTCAGACCGTTGGCGTACTCAAGCTGCACATAGTGGCCCGGCATCGCCTCATGGATGGTCAGCAGCTTCAAGCCGTAGTAGTTGTACTCGCGCAGCTTCGACTCCACACGTTCCTTCGGCCAGGAGGCGGGAATGGGCGTCAGCCAGTAGAACGCGCCCAGTTGGGGCTGCAGCGGCGGGGCCGAATTGAACCCGCCCACGCCGTAGATGCCGCGCATGAATTCGGGCGTCTCAATCACCTTCAGGTTGTCGCGCGGCGGCAGCGCCAGCAGCTTCTTTTCGACGACAAAGCGCCGGGCCTCTTCAAGATCGCGCCTGGCGTCGGAGAAGTACGTATCCGCGGTGGCGTGCCTGGCGGCGATCCTGCGCAGCGTGGCGGGCACGTCGCCGCCTGCCAGTTCCGCCATTTCCGACCGCACGCGTTCAAGGCTCGCTTCCGCCTCGGCCAGCAACTGGTCCGGGCTCAGATCGGCGCCCAGGGCAAAGCGCAGCTTGGGCGCGTACTTGTCCTTGCCCAGCCGCCAGTCGCTGGTGCGCCGGGAAAGATCGTTCTCCAGCCAATGATTCAACTCCCTGAGAGATTTCACGGCTGGCGCTGCTGCCTTTTCGTAGGCATCTCTCAGTTCCGCCGGCGTCCCTTCGCGGATGGTTTTTTCGATGAGACCGATGTTGCCTTCGTTCTCCTCACGCGCCACGCGATTCCACACCTCCGGCGCATCCACCAGGTTCTGCCTGGCCGCCGCCATCACCGCGGGCACCTGCTCCAGACGTTTGATGATGTGGCCGATCCGCACGGGCTTTGGAGCGTACTCCAGCACCAGCGGCGTGAACAGCGCGCTGCCGATCATCTCCACATACGCCGCCGGATTGTGTTTGTAGTTCTGAATGGTGTCCAGTTCGAGCAGGATCAATCCGATCTGGTCGTCGATGATCGAATAATCGGCGCGCTCCTGCGGGCCGAGACTTTCCGCTTTGAACGCGCGCAACCGCCCCTGCAGACCGCGCAGCATGGCACGCTGGCGGTCGAGTCCGGCGGCGCTCATGTCGTCCAGCATCTCATCGAGCGCCAGATCGCCGTGTTTGTGATAGCCCACGCTGGTGGCAAGCACTGGCGAAGAGCCAAGGATCGAGTAGACGAAATCGGAGGTGAGCTCGGCGAAACCGTCCACAGGCGGCGCGGCTTCCCGCCGGCACGCCGCCAGGCATACGGCGGCCGCCATCAGCAGGCTAATTCTGTTTGACATAACGCTCCCGAAGCTGCAGGTAGCTCTTCACCGCGATCTCAAGCGGAGGGAACGGCTCAATCCCGAGGCTCTCCATTTTCTGATTCGACAGAGCCGAATACTTCGGACGGCGCGCCGCCGTGCGGTATTCGCGCTCGTTGGTGGGACGGAGTTCGGGCGACAGACCGGCCAGAGAGAAAATCAAACGCGCGTAGTCAAACCACGAAATCGCCCGGCCGCCGCCGGCATGAAACACGCCCGATGCGCCGCGCTCCACCAGATCGGCCGTGCGCGCGGCCAACACCGGTGCATAGGTGGGAGAGGCGATGTGATCCTCCACGACGCGGATGGGCTGTCCGGACCTGGCAAGGCGCAGCATCAGCTCAACGAAATTGCCGCGCGCCGTATTCAGACCCCCCGGGCCGAAAACGCCCGAGCAGCGCAGAATCAGCGGATCATCCAGATAGGCTTCGGCGTACAATTCGCCGGCGTACTTGGAGACGGCGTAGGCGCCCAGCGGATGCGGTTTGTCCTGCTCAAGGTAGGGCGCTCCCTTGGTGCCGTCAAAGACATAGTCGGTGGAGAAGTGCACCAGGCGGGAATCGTTCTGACGGCAGGCAAGCGCCAGGTTCCGGACGGCCAGCGCGTTCACCTGGAAGGCGGCCACCGGCTCCTTCTCCGCCACGTCCACCATGTTGTAGGCCGCGGCGTTGATCACCACGCCCGGATCGGCCGCGGCAACGGCCTGCTCCACGCGCGACGTGTCGGTGATGTCCAACCCGGCCCGCTGATAGCCGTGCACCTTGAATCCGCGGGAGGTGAACTCGCGCACCAGTTCGGTCCCCAATTGGCCCCCGCTGCCAACGATCAGTACGTTTTTCCTCATCAAATGCTCCAGCATAGCGCGATTGAGCCCACCCCCTGTTGGTGGGAAATCCGGCGTTTGCTATTCTGATATGAGCTTCCTGCCGTAACTTCAAAGAGTTCGAGGTACCGATGTCCGGCCATTCCAAATGGGCGACGATTAAACACAAAAAAGCGGCCACTGACGCCAAGCGTGGCAAGATCTTCACGCGTCTGATCAAGGAAATCCAGATTGCGGCCCGCGGGGGCGGCGATCCGGACGCCAATCCGCGGCTGCGTACGGCGGTGACGGCGGCCAAGGCCGTTTCCATGCCCGCCGACAACATCAAGCGGGCCATCATGCGCGGCACCGGCGAGTTGGAGGGCGGGCAGATCGACGAGATCATGTACGAAGGCTACGGACCCGGCGGCGTGGCCGTCATGGTGGAAGTGGCCACCGACAACCGCAACCGCACGGTCTCGGAAGTCCGCCACATGTTCTCCAAGTATGGCGGCAACATGGGCCAGGAAGGCAGCGTCGGATGGATGTTCGAGCGCAAGAGCCGGATCCTCATTGACGCCGCCAAGTCGGATGAAGAGACGCTGATGAACATCGTTCTGGAGGCGGGCGCCGACGATCTGAAAAACGACGGATCCAACTGGGAGGTGATCTCCCCCGCCGAATCCCACTTCGCCGTCCTCCAGGCTCTGGAAAAAGCGGGCCTGCCGACCGTGGAGGCGCAGATCGCCATGATCCCCACCAACCTGGTGCAGATCGAAGGCAAGAACGCTTCGGCGATGTTGAAGCTGGCCGAAGCATTGGAAGAGCACGACGACGTGCAGAACGTGTACTCCAACTTCGATATCGACGAGAAGGAAATGGAAGCCCTGGCGAGTTGAGTCGCTTATGCGGGTTCTGGGGATTGATTGCGGTACCGAACGCACCGGCTACGGTGTGATCGACACCAATGGCCGCGATCACCGGCTGGTGGCGGCCGGCGTGATCCGCACCAATCCCAAGTCTCAACTGAATCAGCGGCTGCTGCTCATCTGCACGCAACTGAGGGAAGTGATCGCGGCGCACGCGCCCGAACAGGCCGCCGTCGAGGGTATCTTTCACGCGCTCAACGTGAAGTCGGCCCTGACGCTGGCCCATGCCCGCGGCGTGGCGCTCTACGCCATTGCCGAGGCGGGGATTCCATTGGGAGAATACTCTCCGCTGGAGGTGAAAAGCAGCGTGGTAGGCTACGGGCGCGCCGAAAAAAAACAGGTACAGTACATGGTGCGTTCCCTGTTGAACCTGCCCGAACAGATCGCCTCCGAGGATGCGTCGGACGCGGTGGCGGTCGCCATCTGTCACGCCACGCGATGTTGGGCGCCGGGAAAGGAAGTTTCGCGATGAAGCTGTTGCTGTTGCTGGTTGCCTGTTTCGCCCCGGCGGCCGATCTGCCGCGCGTGTTCTATTCCAAATCGTTTCCCGGCTCCACGCCGGCATACGTACAAATCACCGTGGACAAGGCGGGCCGTGTGGAATACCGCGAGGCCACCGACGACGACGATCCGCTGATCTCCAGGATGGAGGAAGCGGAAGTGAACGAGATTTTTGGTTTAGCCGAAAAGCTCGACTGGTTCAGCCGCCCGCTGGAATCCGGCCTCAAAGTGGCCAGGATGGGCGACAAGACCTTCCGCATGGAAAACCACGAAAAGAAGGGCGAGCAGAAGTTCAACTACACCCTCGATGAGACGGGCAAGCAACTGCAGGACTGGTTTGAGCGCATCACCGAGAGCGCTTATCTGCGCATCAACCTGGAACGGGCCGCCAGATTCGACAAGCTGGGCGTGAACAAGGCGCTGCTTCAGATCGAAGCCTCGTGGGACCGCAAGCGCGTCGTCTCGCCGGCGCAGTTTTTGCCGATGCTCGACCGCGTGGCGAAAAACGAGAGCTATCTCCACATGGCGCGTGACCGCGCCGCCGCCCTGGCCGAGATGTTCCGCAATCCACCCAAGGCCACCGAATGAACCGGCACTGCGCCATCGCACTGTTCGCCGCGCTGTCTCTCTCCGCCCAGACGCTGAACGAAGACGACGCATTGCGGGTTGCCATGCAGGAGGCCGGCACCAGTCCCACCGAGATCACCCGTGCGCTCGAAGGCCACCTTCAGAAATTCCCCGGAAGCAGGCGCCGCGACGAGATTGAACGCACGCTGGTCAGAGCCGCAATCGAAAACAAGGATGGCGAACGCATCCTCCGCTACGGCGAAAGGCATCTGGAGAAAAATCCCGATGACCTGTTGGTGCTGGAGCGCGTGACGCGCTACCTCAGCGAACGCGCCGGCGCCGAATCGGCCGCACGGGCGCTGAAGTACGCGCTGCGGTTTGAAAAGGGCATGCGTGATCTTGAAAAGCAGCATCCGCCCGGACAACGGCTGGAGGCGCAGGTAGTGGAAGACCTCGACCGCGGCATCGCCCGCGCCCTGCTCTACCAGGCCCGCGCCCACCTGAGTCTGGCATCGAATGAAGAAGCGCTTGCGATGGCCCGCGCGGCCTTTGAAAAGTTTCCGACGGCCGAAGCCGCGCAGGAAACGGCGCGGACCCTGATCCGGATGAAACGGGAAGAAGAGGCGATTCCTCACCTGGCCGACGCCTTTATGCTTCACGACTCGCGGGCCGCCGATGCGGATCGACAGGCGGTGCGCAAGCAGTTGGGAGAGATCTATTCGAAGTCGCATGACGGAGAAAAAGGATTGGGCGACGTGTTGCTGGCCGCCTATGACCGTTCCGTGGAGTGGCGCAATCGCATGAAAGCGCGGCTGGAAGCGATGGACCCCAACTCGGGCAAGACAAGCCCGATGGAGTTCACGCTGTCGGGCGTCGATGGCTCCCGGCTCAAACTCAGCGCGCTGCGCGGCAAAGTCGTGGTGCTCGATTTCTGGGCCACCTGGTGCGGCCCGTGCCGCATCCAATATCCCATGTACCAGCGCGTGAAGGAGACATTCAAGGATCGCGACGACGTGGTGTTCCTGGGCATCAACACGGACGAAGATCGTGCGCGCGTGAAGCCCTTCCTTGAGGAAAACCAGTGGAACAAGCGGGTCTACTTTGAGGACGGGCTCTCAAGCTTCCTCAGCGTGAAGTCCATCCCCACCACGATGATCTTCGGCCGCAAGGGCGAGTTGGTCACGCGCCTGAACGGCTTCATCCCGGAACGTTTTGTGGAAACGCTGACCGAACGGATACAGGATTCTCTCGGTAAGAACTGATGTTCAATCGAGTCATTTGGATCGTTCTCGACAGCGTGGGCATCGGCGAGATGCCCGATGCGGCCAACTACGGCGATGCCGGCAGCGACACGCTGGGCAACATCGCAAAACAGCGCCCGCTCTCCCTGCCCAACCTGTGCGCGTTAGGGCTGGGCAACATCAGGCCGCTCACCGGCCTGCCCGCCTCCGTGAGCCCGGAAGGGTCCTTCGGCAAGTGCGCGCTGGCCTCGCCGGGCAAGGACACGACCACCGGCCATTGGGAGATGGTGGGCATCCATCTGGAAAAGCCCTTCCCGCTTTATCCCAACGGCTTTCCGCCCGAAATCATGGCCGAGTTTGAACGGCGCATCGCCCGCGGCACGCTCGGCAACGTTGCCGCCTCGGGCACTGAGATCATTCAGCAACTCGGCGCCGAGCACATGCGCACAGGCTCGCCCATCATCTATACATCGGCCGACAGCGTGTTCCAGATCGCCGCGCACGAAGATGTGATCCCGCTGTGGGAACTTTACAGGATCTGCGAAACGGCGCGTGAAATCCTGCGCGGGCCGCATGAAGTGGGCCGCGTCATCGCCCGTCCTTTTGAAGGATCGGCGGGCAGCTTCCAGCGCACCGCCAACCGCAAGGACTACGCCGTCGCTCCGCCGCGCGGCATGCTGCTGGATGTGTTGGAAGCCGGGCGTGTCCCCGTCCACAGCGTTGGCAAAATCTTCGACGTTTTCCTCGGCCGCGGCATCGGCGAATACAGCAAGACCAAATCCAACGCCGACGGCATGCGCAAGACGCTGGAGGCGATTCACGAGACCAGGCGGGGCCTCATCTACGTCAACCTCGTCGACTTTGATCAACTCTACGGGCATCGCAACAACGTGGAGGGCTACGCCCGCGCGCTGGAAGAAACCGATGCCTGGATTCCTCAGCTTCTTGCCAAACTCGCCCCCGGCGACCTGGTCATCTTCACCGCTGATCACGGCTGCGATCCCACCACACCTTCCACCGATCACAGCCGCGAATACGTGCCGCTGCTGGTATACGGGCCAGCCGTGCGGCCCGGCGTTCATCTTGGCGTTCGCGGGACACTGGCCGATATCGGGCAGACCGTGGCGAAAATCTTCGGCGCCACCATCCCCAAAGGCGAGAGTTTCCTCCACGCCATCGAGCGGTAACGGCGTCGTCCCAACCCCATCTCAGTTGTGTTACTATCCCCGTTTGGCTGTTAAGCGAATTTAATATCGCCACTTCATTCGGGAGCTTCGAACTGTGAAAGTCTACGAAAGCACGGACATTCGAAACGTCGGTCTCATCGGGCATGGTCACAGTGGAAAGACATCACTTGCCGCAGGCATGTTGTATTCCACAGGCGCCACCAGCCGCTTCACCCGTGTGGATGAAGGGAATACGATTACCGATTATGAAGACGAGGAGATCGCCAGGAAGATCACGATTTCCACGGCGGTGGCCGCGCTGGAATACCGCAAGGTGAAGATGAACCTGCTCGATACCCCGGGCTTCAACACGTTTATTAATGATACGAAGGCGGCCCTGGTAGCCGCCGATGCAGCCTTCGTCCTGGTGGATGGCGTCGCCGGAGTGGAAGTGCAGACCGAGAAGGTATGGGAGTTCGCCAACGAGTTCGCGCTGCCGCGCGCCATTGTCATCAATAAGCTGGACCGCGAGCGTTCCAGCTTTGAACGCGCCATGCAAAGCGTGGAAGGCGCCTTTGGCCGCAGCGCCGTTCCCATCCAGTTGCCCTGGGGCGCGGAAAAGGAATTCAAAGGCATCATCGATCTGGTGAAAATGAAAGCCTACGCCTACACCCCGGACGGCGATGGCAAGGGCAAGGAATCTGACATCCCGGCCGAGTTGCAGGCCGCCGCCGATAGCGCGCACGAGGCGCTGGTGGAAATGGTGGCCGAAGGCAACGATGCGCTGCTGGAGGAATTCTTCGACCAGGGCACCCTGCCGGTAGAGCACATCCAGGACGGATTGCGGCAGGCCGTGCGGGATCGCCGCCTCACCCCCGTGCTGTGCGCCTCCGCCCTGCACAACATCGCTACCGACGCAATTCTGAATTTTGTTTCCGACTACTTCCCCGCCCCCTGCGACCGCGGCCCGTTTAAAGCGAGCAACGGCGGCGCCGAGGTGTTGCGGGCCGTGAAGGACAGCGAGCCGGCAGCCCTGTTCGTCTTCAAGACCGTGGCCGACGCATTCTCGGGCCGCGTTTCCTATTTCAAAGTGATGTCGGGCGTCGTCAAGAACGACGCCAACCTTTATAACGTACGCTCCGGCGCAACGGAAAGACTCGCTCACATCAGCGTGCTGCGCGGCAAGACGATGGATGCGGTCACCGACCTGCACGCCGGCGACATTGGCGCCGTGGCCAAACTCAAGGAGACACTCACCTCCGACACGCTGTGCGATAAATCCAGTCCGCTCGCCTACCCGGCCGTCCACATCCCTGAGCCGTCCATCGCCTACGCCGTCTCCGCCAAGACCCGGCAGGACGAAGATCGCATGGGCAACGCCATCCAGCGCATTCTGGAAGAGGACGCCTCGCTCCGCTTTTATCGCGATCCGCAGACCAAGGAATTCCTGGTGGCCGGCAGCGGTCAACAACACGTGGAAATCGTGGTCAGCAAGTTGAAGAAGCGCTATGGCGTCGATGTCACTTTGGCCGCGCCCAAGATCCCCTATCGCGAAACGATCCGCGGTTCTGCCGACGTGCAGGGCCGCCATAAGAAGCAGACCGGCGGACACGGCCAGTTCGGCGATTGCTGGATCAAGGTGGAACCCCTGCCGCGCGGCGAAAAGTTCGAGTTCGTCAACGCCGTGTTTGGCGGCGCGATTCCCAAAACCTTTATTCCCGCGGTGGAAAAGGGCATCCTTGAAGCGGCCGGAAAGGGCTTCCTGGCCGGTTATCCCATGGTTGATTTCAAGGTTACCCTCTACGACGGTTCCTATCACGACGTCGACTCGTCGGAAATGTCGTTCAAGCTGGCCGGACGCAAAGCGTTCAAAGCAGCCATGGCCGTCGCAAAGCCCACACTGCTGGAGCCCATTGTGCGCGTGGAAGTGCAGGCGCCGGTGGAGTACGCCGGCGACCTGATGGGCGACATGAACGGACGGCGCGGCCGCATTTCCGGCATGGATACCAAGGGCGGCACGCAGATCATTCGCGCCATGGTGCCGATGTCGGAGATGCTTTCCTATCAGAATGATCTGATCTCCATGACCCAGGGACGCGCATCGTTCCACATGGAGTTCGATCATTACGATTTCGTTCCTCAGTTGCAGGCAGAGAAGATTATCGCCGCCGCCAAGGCCGCCCAGACGGGTGAAGAGGAAGAAGAGGAATAGATTTGACTACAGGCCTGACACTAGTACTACCACAGGAATCGTCCTATCCGGATCTAATGTGATCGCAACAAAAGGCCGATGGAGAGCTAGACTGGGGGTTGACCTCCGCTTCCGGGTGGGTGTACAGTCAAAGGACTTGTGTAATGGTACGATTAGCGGGCGAAATATCCCGTGATGGCAGTAGAGACCGGCGTTTTAGAGAGCACTGATGAGAATCCATTCCCCGTATCAGGCAGTCTGCGTCCTCGGCGGACTGATTGCATTAAGCGCATGCGCCAGGCCAGGAGGTGTGGAACGGTATCGTTCCAGTTTCCTGCCCGCTGCGCCGAAGACTTCGGTGGAAGCCAAAGCGGGCGCGGCGGAGCCTCCGGTGGTGCGCCCGGCCGCATCGATTCCAGGTATGCCGATCAAGGACGTGCCGCATTTCATCGCGACGCAGCCCAAGACGGCGACGCGTATCACGGTGGATGAGCGGATCCGCCAGGCCGAGGATCGATTCCAGAACGGCAAGAAGCTTTACCAGGCGGGCGACTTCCTGGGATCGCGGTCCGAGTTCGATCTGGCCGTGGACACGCTGCTCTCGGCGCCTGAGTCGCTTCCCGAGCGTCACCTGATTGAGAAGAAGCTGGAAGAACTGGCCGATCGCATCCATCGCCTGGACGTGGAAGGGCTGGGCGCCGGCGACACCCAGGAAAACGCCATCTTCGAACGGTCTCCCCTGCAGGAGATCCTTGAGATGACGTTCCCCATCAATCCGGGAATCAAGAATAAGGTGAAAGAACAGGTTCGCGCCACCGCCTCACAGCTTCCGCTGGAGGAAAACGATACGGTGCTGCGCTACATCAACTATTTCTCGTCCGAACGCGGCAAAGCGACGCTGATCAATGGATTGAAACGCTCCGGCCGCTACAAGGAAATGATCAGCCGGATCCTGGCCGAAGAGGGTGTCCCGCAGGAGTTGATCTTCCTGGCGCAGGCGGAATCCGCATTTCAGGCGCGTGCGATTTCGCACAAAGCCGCCGTGGGGATGTGGCAGTTCGTGCAATGGCGGGGCAATGAGTACGGGCTGAAGCAGACCGCACTCACCGATGAACGTCTGGACCCGGAAAAAGCCACCCGCGCCGGCGCACGGCATCTGCGCGATCTTTACCGGCAGTTTGGGGATTGGTATCTGGCCATGGCCGCATACAATTGCGGACCCGGCTGTGTATCGCGAGCGATTGAACGGACCGGCTACGCCGACTTCTGGGAACTGCGCAACCGCAATGTGCTGCCCCAGGAAACCGCCAACTATGTGCCACTGATTGTGGCACTGACGATCGTGGCGAAAAATCCCGGCGATTACGGCATTGAAACCGTCGAGCCGGATGAACCGCTGAAATACGACACAGTCGGCATCACCGCCAACACCAGCCTTCAATTGGTGGCCGATCTGGCCGATGTCTCCAACGCGCGGCTTCGCGAGTTGAACCCGTCTCTGCTCGGCGCCACCGTCCCGGCGGGTTTCGAACTCAAAGTGCCGGAACAAGTGAAGGATTCCCTGACGGCCGGTCTGCTCATGATCCCTCCCGACAAGCGCGCCTCCTGGCGCACGCATCGCGTGGCGGAAGGGGAAAGCGCGGAAACCATTGCCCGCCGCTATGGAACAGCCGTCGCAAATGTGACTCCCGTTAGCCGTACCTCGGTTGACGATGTTCGCGCCGGGGACGTGGTGATCATTCAGGCAGCCTTCGTTCCGAAGCCGGTTGTGAAACGCACCGCCCGCAAGTACACGGCTTCGCGTTCGCGCACCGCAAAGAAGCGCATCGCCGCTGCCAGCCGCACTCGCACCACCACCACCTCGGCGGTCCGCAAGCCCGCTCCGAAACGAAAGGTAACTGGGGCTTATTCCGCCGTTAACCTGCAGCGGTCGCGGCGTGTGTCGGCCCGTTAGCCGGACCGGCGCGCAATCGTTCCAAGTTAACGCATAATCTCTCTTGCCTTGCAAGAAAATGGGTGTATCCTGATTTGTGATTATGCGCTTTGATTCCTTCCCTTTTGAACTCAGCCCGATCGACGATGATGATCTCGACGATTTCGACTATGACGAAGAACACGTCGAGTTGATGTCGGAGATCAAGGAGTACAGCTTCGGCGAGGATGACGATGAGTTGATCGAAGAACAGATCACCGTCACTACCATCCGCAGATCAGCCGCCGTCACTCCGCCCCGCGCTGAGCCGGCAATAACACCGCCGCCCGCACCCGTTGAAGAGACGCCCATCGTGGTCATTGCCGCGGTTGAGGACATGGAGGACATGCTTTCTCCGGCGCCCGCTCCGGCAGAGACGCCTCGCAAGACCGCTCCACGGAAGCCAAAAGCTCCCGCTGCCGGCAGGAAAACGGTGGCGAAAGAGGTGCGGGCGCGAACAGTTCCAGCCCGAAAGGCGGCGGCAAAGAAGGGCCCGGCGAAAAAGGCGGCAGCCACACCGGCCAAAGCCGCAAAGAAAGCGCTGAAGAAGGCCGGCAGCGCCACCCCCCGCAAGGCGGCAGCCCCCCGAACTCCGGCGCGGAAATCTCCCCCAGTGAAGTCCGCGAAAACCGTGAAACAGCCTGCCAGTAAGGCGCCACTAAAGAAGACGCCGCTTAAGAAGACTGCGCCAAAGAAGGCAACAGTGAAAAAGGCCGTCAAGAAGGCGTCGGCGAAAAAGGCGCGTGGGTAAAGCAACCATCAGGCGCGGCGGATATTCCCCGCCGCGCCCATTCAATGCCTAACCGCCGCTTTTCACCACGTCGCGGCAGCGCGTGTAAAGACTCAGAAGCGCGTCGGCGTATTCTTCGGCGCCGGACTTCGCCGGCTTACCCGCAAACCCCGCTGCCGAGGACCCCGGCTTTCCAAAGCCAGTGGTTAAGGCGATGAACTTCATCAATTCCAGCGCCACCTCGTCGACATTTCCCTTGGGAGCTTCTTTGCTCTGCGTGTTATCTTCGGCCATAGTAATTAGTGTAGCCTGACCGCGTAGCGCCTCACAGAAATATTCAGACTCCCCGATGCCTGTCTCTGCCAGAACCTGGATCCGCCGGATGCGTGGTGGCGCGCAGGCACATCTCATTCGCGCCTCCGACGGCAACTGCTATGTCGTCAAGGTCAAACAGAATCCCCAGCATCGCCGCATCCTCGTCAACGAATGGGTTGCCTCGGTTTTCCTGCGCCACCTGGAGATCCCCACGCCACAAACCGAACTCATCGAGATCACGACGCAATTTCTCGAAGCCAATCCCCACTGCTGCATCCGCATCGGAAACTCCGTCATCCCCATCGCCCCGGGTTTTCACTTCGCTTCCCGCATGCCCGTCGATCCAGAGCGTTTCGTCATCTACGATTACCTGCCCGACTCCCTGCTGGCCCAGATCGCCAATCCCAGGGACTTCCTCGGCACGCTGGTATTCGACAAGTGGACCACCAACACTGATTCGCGCCAATGTGTATTCTTCCGCGCCAGGGTAAACGAATGGACCACCGCCGGCGAGCCGGCTAGGAAACGGACCGCCATGGTCGCCCTGATGCTCGACCATGGCTTCATCTTCTCCGGCCAGAACTGGGCGCTCGAAGACTCCCCGTACACGGGTCTCTACCACGCCCGCAGCGTCTACGAACGCGTCACCGGCCTCGCTTCGTTCCAGCCCTGGCTCGACATGGTGGTGAATATGCCGCCCGAACTGATGGACGCCGCCTTCCGCCAGATCCCCGATTTCTGGCTCAACGGCGATCGTGAAGAGTTTGAACGCCTGCTCGAAAAACTGTGGCGCAAGCGCAGCCGTGTCCCCTACCTGCTTGAAGATATCAAGCTGGCCCGCCCTGAGCTTTTTCCAAACTGGAAGTGATCTCGGCGGCCAGGCGTTCAGCCGTCGCCGGCGCCAGCAGGATTCCGTTCCGGTAGTGTCCATAGGCCAGCCAGACCGGCGAGTCTTCCACACGTCCAAGATACGGAAGGCTGGAATCGGAGCCGGGGCGGAAGCCGGTCCACGCATCAGCGGCCACCGGCGGCAGCAGGCCCGGTGCAAGCAGGTGAGCGCGGCCGGCGATCGCAGCAACCGTCTCCCGATCAGTGGCCCGATTAAAGCCCACACACTCTTCCGACGTGCCGGCAATCGTGTACCCTGTCTGCCGCTGAACAACATAGGTGTGGTGGAACCGCAGCACATGCGCCAGCGAGCCGGGCTCCAGCCGGTAGCCCAACAGATGCCCCCGCACCGGATAACAGCGCGGCAGCGCGACCCCCGCATCAAGGCCGCTGCTCCACGCCCCGGCCGCAATAACCGCCCGCAAGGCCACGATCTCGCCGCCGGCGGCCGTACGCGCCACCACAGCCCCCCCACCCCATCGCAGCGCAGTGATCGCCGTCTGCTCGCGAATCTCCAGGCCCCTAAGGCGGCCCGCTGCGGCCAGCGCCGCCACAACCGTTCTGGGATCCACCTGGCCTTCTATCGGATCGAACAGCGCACCCGCCACCGCATCCGAGATCCCCGGCACGCGCTCCCGTACTTCCCGCCGGTCGAGGAGTTGAGCCTTCCGGCGCCCGGCCAGTTGCTCCAGTTCCTCCTCGGACCCGGCCAGTTCCAACGATCCGCACTGGCTGAAATCGATGGCCAGGCCGCTTTCCTCCTCCAGTTCGGCGACAAAACCGGGATACAGGCTGAGGCTGTGGAGTGCGAACGTCAACGCAGGACAAGGCTCGGAATATTCCGACCCAGGCACCAGCATTCCGGCGCCCGCCCAACTGGCTTCTCCGCCCACGCTTTGAGCGTCACAGAGAATGACTTTGAACCGTTTTGCCAGACGCCAGGCGATCGAGGTGCCGATGATACCCGCGCCGACGACAATGACATCGCTGAGCGAGCGTGTTGCCACGTATCAATCATAAACAATTCCCCAGGCGGATGTTTTATCCACATGATAATCACCGGCGGCCAGTCGCAAGACCATGAATCGAAAGAAGATGTTTTCGTTGGAAAACCGCGGTTACAGTACGTTTTAGGATTGACTACAGATCCGTTTCGGCGCATGATGGCTATGGTTCCAAGAGGCACACGGAACAGTGAGCCGGGCGGGACGAAGCGAGTCACGGATCGATGATCCGCGGAGTTGCGGTTGCAAAGCAGCGATTCCCGCGGGGAGAGATGTGAAATCGGACGTTGTCGCTACGGCAAGCCTTACTGCCGGGAACCTTGTTGAGCGCAAGTTCATTTCGCCCACGTTTCGGCGCGGGCAGGAGTGGACCTGAGGCGGAGCAGCTTGCGCAAGCGGCTTCGTTTCCGGATCCGAAGGGGCGAAAATCCCGACGGGGAGCGGCGGCAGGGGAAACGGCGGGGACTGGTTGGCTGGAATTCAGCAACGGGCCGTTTGTGTAGATCAGCCCCGGTCAGAAATTGGCTGAGGCTGGGAGCAGACGGGCAGGCAGTCGTCGCAAGGCGGCAGCTAATAGCGTCCCGACGGGGATCCGAACGGGCTGGAGGAAGGCGGGCCGGTATCGGCGAAGTTGCAGGCCGGGAGCGTTTGACCCTGCCGGGGTGACCGTGAGAGCGGAAGTCCCTGCAGGCGAGCGAAAGGCCGTGGCGAGCCGTAGGCTTCGGTCATTGACCAGCCGCGAACCGGACTTCGGCGCATTGAAGCGTCGCCACCAAAATGGCGGCGGGGAGCGACGGAGAAGCCGGGGCGGTTCAGTGATCGCCAAGCTCACGCCTGGCATGCAGGCGGGAGGGCAAACTGCAACCCGTTGGTCACTTGGAACCTTTTTCTTTCTCACCCCTCCCCACAATCCAGCCCCTGGCATATCGCCATCCTTTCGTACTACGCCCCGATCTACATAGTTAAGCTGGCTCACTATTAGAGGTTTCACCCAGGTACCTTTCTCCTGTAACGGACGATCATCCTCTCGCAAAGCAAAATTCCGCATTCGGGAGGAAAGAATGTACTTGATAGCAGCCTGGCTGTTATGGGGCTCCCATCTCTGGGCCCAGGACACAGCGCGAGGACCAATTCACGGCTGGGTGGAAGGCTCCCCTGCCGTCACAGTGTTAAATCCGATTGCCGGCCGCGTTTCCAAGGTGTCTTCTTTGGCCGAAGACACGCTTGGGCTTCATCAGGACGCCGATGGCCGCTTCGTCACCTTGTTTCGCGTGCATGCGCCGGGCGCCAGCGCGCTGCGGCTTCACTTCGACAATTTCCGGCTGCCCGAAGGCGCGCAACTGGTGGTCTACGGCTGGAGCCGCGAACACGGCGCCACCACGGCACTGGGCCCGTTTGAAGGCGCCGGCCCGCTCCACACGGGCGAGTTTCGCACTCCCGCGGTTCCGGGCGCGCAGGCGGTGGTGGAACTGCATCTGCGTAAGCAACTCGCCGCTCTCCCCTTCGACCTCACAGGCGTTGAGACCCTGGATGCGATTGAGGAATCCGCCGCTCCCGGCCCGAAGCTGGCCGCGGGTGAAAAGCGCACTTCCTGGTTTCGCGGCCTTGCCGTGGAACACAGCGTTGTGGACAACATGGGAATTCTCGAAGGCGACATTCTGATGGGCCCTGTGGGCGAACTGCCAGCCTACGACTACGAAAAGGACCGGCATCGCACGGCCACCGCTGTCAGCAACAGCCTCTATCTTTGGCCGGGCGGTGTGGTTCCCTACCTCATCGACAGCAACGTCCCCAATCAAACCCGCATCAGCGACGCCATCAACCACTGGAACACGCAGCTCTCCGGCCACCTCCGCATCATTCCCCGCACCAATGAATCCTATTACCTGAGGTTCGTTAAACCCGCCTCGGCCGGCACCTGCTCATCCTACGCCGGCAACTACCGCATGGCCGGCCAGCCGGTGAACATCGGCGACTATTGCTCCACCGGCAACACGATTCACGAGATCGGGCACGCCATCGGCCTGTTCCATGAGCACACCCGCGCCGACCGCGACGCTCATGTCCGTATCCTCACCCAGAACATCCAGAGCGCATCTTCGTATAACTTCAACCTGGTCCCGGGAGCGGCGCTGCCCACCAGCTATGACCACGGCTCCATCATGCACTATGGCGCCTATGCGTTCTCAAGCAACGGGCTTCCGACGATTGAAACCGTGCCCGCCGGCATCCCCATCGGCCAGCGCAGCGGCCTTTCGGCCGGCGACATCGCCGGAGTAAAAGCCATGTACCCGGCCTCGTCTTCCAGCGGAGTGGGCGGAGCGGCCGCGCCGCCACCGGCCTCGGTGAATGTCACAATCAACTCCAATCCGCAAGGCCGCAGCCTGAGCGTGGACGGCCAGACCGTGATTACGCCGGCCCTGCTGAGCTGGCTTTCCGGCAGCCAGCACACCATTTCCGCACAGAACCAGTCCGCTGCCGGAACCCGCTACACGTTCCTGAACTGGCAGGACGGCGCGGCCCAGAACCGCGTCTACACCGTGCCTTCCACCGCGGCCACACTGACGGCAAACTACGCCGTCCAGCACCAGCTTTCGGTGTCTGCCAACGGTGGCGGCGCTGTCTCTGTTTACCCGCTCTCGGCGGACGGCTACTATTCGGCCGGAACGTCCGTGAGCGTGTATGCGCAGACTCCCATTGGAAGATGCTTCACCGGCTGGACCGGGCTGCTGCCGGTCTCCGAACCCGTGGTGGCGCTGCAGATGACACAGCCCCGCAGCGCGACGGCAAACTTCACCACCGGCGCGCTTACGGTGGATCCGCGCTACGTCACCGTGGCCAGGACCGGCAAGGTGCTGTCGGTGAGCGTCACCGCCAATAGCGGGTGTGCCTGGAGCGCCACCAGCCGTTCGCCCTGGATTACCATTGAGGGCGCCTCCACTGGCTCAGGGTCGGGACAGGTACGCCTGAACATCGCGGCAAATCCCGGCGGGCCACGCTTCGGCGTGGTGGTCATCAATGCGCTGGGCGTCATCGTGCGCCAGCAGTAGGATCACCTGGCCAGACGGTGGGAGTTGGCCACCACCGTCAGACTGGAAACCACCATCGCGGCGGCGGCAACAATCGGGTTCAATAACCCCGCCGCCGCGAACCCGATCCCCAAAGCGTTGTAGGCGAAGGCCCAGAACAGGTTCTGACGCACCACCCGCAGCGTCCTTCTGGACAGATCCACCGCCTCCACCACGCGGTCCAGACGTCCCCCCATCAGCACCATTGCCGCCGATCGCATCGCCAGATCCGTCCCCGAACTGAGGGCGATTCCCAAATCGGCCTGCGCCAGCGCCGGGGCGTCGTTAATGCCGTCGCCCACCATCGCCACCTTATGCCCGTTCTGCTGTAACTCGCGGATAATCGCCGCTTTCTCCTCGGGCAGCGTGCCGGCAAGATAGTTGTCCGCGCCGATGGCCTCGGCCACAGCCTGTGTGGTGGCCCGCGAATCGCCGGAGACCAGCAGCACACGGATGCCGCGCCGCTTCAGTTCCCCGATGAGAACGGCCGTCTCCGGACGCACACGATTGCCGAACGCCAGCAATCCGGACGTCACGCCGCCAAAGGAATAGAACGTAACGGTGTCGCCCGAGCGCTCCCACTGCGCGGCCTCGGCGCGCAGGCTTTCGGAAAGATCAGGGAACAACCGCGCGCTTCCGATCAGGATCTCCTCGCCTTCCAGCGACCCGCGAATGCCCAGCCCTTTCAGCACCTGCACGCCGGTCACACGGCGCGGCGCGATTTCCAGGTGCCGCGCGCATTCCACCAGCGCCCGCCCCAGCGGATGCTCCGAACAGGCCTCAAGGGACGCCAGTTTCTCCAGGTGATCGGCATTCACTTCCAACAGCGAAAAATCGGGTTCGGTGACGGTGCCGGTCTTGTCCAGCACAATCGTGTCGATGCTCTGCACGGTTTCAAGCGCCAGGCTGTCGCGCACCAGCAGCCCCAGCTTCGAAGCTCGTGTGACGGCGGCGTGCAGCGCCAGCGGCGTGGCAATCCCCAGCGCGCAGGGACAGGCGATCACCAGCACCGTAATGGCGCGCATCAGCGCGTCATTCGTCGCCGCGCCGCGCAGCGTCTGTAAGTACGTCAGCGCGGCGAACACCAGCACCGCGGGGATGAACACGCGGGAGACAAGATCCACCTTGCGCTCAATCGCCGACCGGCTGTTCAGCGCCTTCTCCACCGCGCTCACGATCCGTGCGATCGTGCTCTCAGCGCCCACTGCCGCCGCCCTTGCCTTCACAAATCCCGCCAGGTTCATGCTTCCGGCCACCACCACCGACCCGGGTTTCTTCCACACCGGCCGCGATTCCCCGGTCAGCAGCGACTCATCGGCCTCCGATTCGCCCTCTTCCACCAAGCCATCGGCCGGAATCCGCTCCCCGGCTTTCACCACAAACAGATCGCCCGGATGCAGCGAATCGATGGCCACGAACCTCTCCCTTCCATCGATCCACACACGCGCCTTCTGCGGCAGCATCCGGTGCAGCCCGCTGATCGTGCGCGAGGCGCGCAGCTTCGCATTCTGCTCAATCCACTTCCCCAGCAGCACCAGCGTGGTGATGGCGCAGACAATGTCGAAGTAGATGTGCGTGCCTCCCCGCATGCCTTCCACCGCGCTATAGCCAAAGGCCGCCAGGATCCCCAGCGACAACAGCGATTCCATGCGCAACACTCCGCTTCTTGCGCCCAGCGCGGCCGACCGCAGAATGGGCGCCGCCGAGTAGAGTATCACCGGCAGCGTCGCCGCCATCGCCACCAGCGGCATCACCCGGTGCACCGCCTCCGGCAACGTCTGAAAGGCGCCCACATACACGCCCAGATTCAGGAACATCACGTTCAGCCACAGAAACGCCGCTACTCCCAGACGCAGCAACAGGTCGCGCGGCTGGCCGCCGCTATCGTGATCGCCGGTATACTCCTCAATGCCGTAGCCCAATCCGCGCACCCGTTCCGCAATGCGGCCGGCAGGCAGATATTGGGGGTGGTAGCGGACTTTCAACAGATCGGAGAAAAACATCACTTCGGCCGAGGCCACACCCCGCTCCCGCTTCAGCACATGCTCAATCAGCCATGCGCAGGAGGCGCACCACAGCCCGGTCAGATGAAACAGCTTTTCTTCCGTATGCGCGGGAAGGGGATAGGCGGCAGGCACGTCCGCCTCAGCGGGAGGGACCGTATCCTCCTTGCCTTCCCTCAGAATTCCGTAGACCGTCAT
This sequence comes from Bryobacteraceae bacterium, assembly GCA_033762895.1. Lineage (GTDB taxonomy): Bacteria > Acidobacteriota > Terriglobia > Bryobacterales > Bryobacteraceae > CADEFT01. Next base: position 31,688 of record JANRLE010000075.1, read on the forward strand.
GCAACCGGCGCAGCAGAACGTGCGCCCATTGCGCTGGTAAGGCTGCGTCCCGGCATCCAGTCCGCACAGGTCGCAGGTAATGCTGCTGGTTTCCTTCATTTGCCCGCTTCCGCGTAGGGTTTGCCGTGTTGATCGAGAAGCACGGGATTGGCCTGTTTGGAGCCCCAGTAGACAAACACCAGTAGCCCGATAAACAGGAAAAAGACGAATCCAAGAAAGTACTTCACCTGGGTTTCCTCACGGGTGCGATAAACGTCATCTCAAAACGGTCACTGGTCTTCTGCGGCGCCGTGTTGGCGACAAAGCGGAAGTGATTCACGTCGGTGTTGAACTTCTGGGCCGGCGCGATCACTTCGAAACTTGTCTGCTGCGACTCACGCGCCTTCACCATTACCGGATTGGCCGGCAGAACCACTCTTCCCTCCAGCCCTTCGAGAGAAATCGTCACCGCCGTATCCTCCCCGCTGCGGTTGGCCAGCGTCATGCGGAAGCGATTCACCACCTCTCCCTGCCCGGTAAGCGTGTACATCGTGGCGCGGTCCGGCATGATGGTCACCATCACCGGATTGCGCATCGACAGCGCCACCGTAAGGCCGGAGGCGTAGAACAGCAGCACCAGCAGCACCACAACCCGTTTGGCGTCACGCAGCCCGATGCGGTTCATCAGGGCACGCACGCCGCCGCCACCGCCCGCCTGCCCCAGCAGCGCCCCCTGCTCACCCCAGGTGTAGTGAATCAGCCCGGGCTTATGCAGCCGCCCCAGCACTTCGTCGCAGGCCTCCACGCATTCGCCGCAGTGGATGCATTCGATCTGAAAAGGAGACTTGCGGATGTCAATCCCCATGTGACAGACACGCACGCATTTCTTGCATTCGATGCACGCCTTGTCCTTGCCCTCGCCATCGCGGTACACCACCAGCAGCGTCTGCTTGTCGGCCAGCATGCCCTGCAGATAGCCGTAAGGACAGACGGTGGTGCAGAAGCGCTCCCGCAGAAAGGCGAAATCGAAGAACGTCAGAATGGTGGTCGCCGCTCCCGCCACTCCCGCAGCCGTGTGGACGTCGAAGGAGAGCAGCCGCCGTATCAGATCGCGCGGTTCCACAAAATACGAAATGAAGACGAAGGCCAGGAAGACGCTGGCCACCGCCACCAGCGCGTAAAAGCTCAATCTGGAAAAAAAAGTGCGCGTTTTCGCGCTCCACTGGATGAAATGCTTGTTGATGAATCGCCGGATCCGGTCCTCCACCCGCAGCGAAGCCTCCGAGAAAATCATCTGCGGACAGGCGTAGGCGCAATACAGCCGTCCGTAGATCATCGACACGGCGGCGACGGCGAACAGCAGAAACATCAGTGTGAAGAACAGGATGGCGAACTCGTTGATCCACAACTCCTGTCCGGCGAAGTAGAATCGTTGCTTCGGAATATCCATGCGCATCAGGTTGGAAAACGGCAGCGCCACGAAAATCAGGAAGCACAGCCAATGAATCGCGAAGCGGGATTTGTGATAACGGCGGATTGGAATGTCCATAGCCCGCTAGTGGTGATGCACGTGTGCTGCCACCTCGGGCGGATTCAGACCCCGCCAGATCAGGATGACGCCCAACACCGCGATCGCCGCCGGCGTCAACTTTGGGCTCCACTTGCGGAGGGTTCCGCCCAGGGCCGAAGAGACCAGGCCGATCCCCAACAAAGGCAGCGCGGTTGCCGCGCCGAATGCCGCCATCATCACCGCCCCATCCAGCGCATTGGCCGAAGCCGCCGCCCCCAGCAACGCCGCGTAAACCATGCCGCAGGGCAGCAAGCCCATCATCAGGCCCAACCCCGCCTTGCGCAAAGGAGAGACCGATTGCAGCAGCCTGGCCGAGGCTCGCGTTAGCCACGGCGCGGGCCCGATTTCCACCAGTCCCGGCCGGCGCAGAGAACCCACCATCACCAGCGCCGTGATCACCATCAAACCGCCCGAAACCAGCGCCGCCGCGTTCTCCAGCCGCGCCAGTCCCCCCAACATCGAAACACCGCTGCCCAGCCATCCCGCCGCCATTCCCAGCAGCGCATAGGTGGCCACACGCCCCAGGTGATAGGCGCCGTGCAGCAGCAGCCGGCGCAGGCGGGAGGCGCCGCTCACAGGCATCCCGACCGCCAGCACGATCGGCCCGCACATGGAGGCGCAATGCAGGCTCCCGGCCAGGCCGAGCGCGAATCCGATGCCAGCGGCGTTCTCGATCATGACACGGCGTGAATCAACTTGGTGTTCATGGCGGGAATGCTCACGCACTCCCGGTAGTGTTCGAACTGCTGCATCGTGATGGCGTGCGTGGGGCAGCGCGAGGCGCACATCGCGCAGCGGATGCACGTGCTTTCGTCCTTCATCATCACCGCCCCGAGATTGTCCAACTCCCCGGCCGAATACCCGCGAAGCACCTCCACCGGCACGTTGAACTGCCGCGAGACCATCTCCAATCCCGCGTTGTCGCGCGTCAGCGCCCCCAGACCCACCAGCCGGATCAGGTCCATCGGGCAGACATCCACGCAGCCGTTACAGGCAATGCAGATCGACGTGTCGAACACCGTGTTCACGTTGCACCGCAGGCAGCGCGAGCCTTGCCGGCGCGCCTCCTGCTCGCTGTAGTTCAGCTCCACGATGTCGATGGAGGCGGCGCGCACCTCGCTTTCCACCGCCTGCGTTTCCACCCTCGCCAGCTTGTTCCAGCCTTCGGCCATGGTGTACACCGCCGGCGTCCATTTCTTGCGCACTACCACGTCCGTGCGGATGCCGTTCAAATAGTCGTGCATCGACCGCGCCGCAATCTGCGCCGAAGCAATGGCGTTGATGAACAGCCGGGGCCCGTGCGCAATATCGCCACAGGCAAACACATCGGGCGCCGTGGTCTGATATGTCTCCAGATTCACCTTGATCAGCCCGCGTTCGCTCTCCACGCCGTCGCCCGGCTCAAGGAACGATAGATCCGATGTCTGCCCGATGGCGAACAGAATGGTGTCGGCTTCAATGTCCACTACGTCGGTGTCGTCGAATACCGGATTGAACTTGCCGTTTGCGTCGAACACCGACGTGCAGGCCACCGTGCGCAACGCCGTTACCTTGCCCTTGTGAACCACCACTTCTTTCGGCCCGCGCCCGTTGTAAAGGCGGATGCCTTCTTCCTCGCCCTCTTCCACTTCCCTCACATCGGCGGGCATCTCCTGCCGCTTCTCCAGGCACACCACCGACACCTGCTTATCGCCGCTCATGCGCAGCGCTGAGCGCGCGATGTCGTAGGCGGTCTGCTCCCCGCGCCCCATTTCGGCCTCGGTATCTTCCCGCTCTTCGAAAATCTCCGCCGGCCGGATCGCCGAACGCGCCACGTCGTAGGCCACATTGCCGCCGCCGATCACCACCACACGCCTGCCCAGCGGCATGGGCACGCCTTCATTGAAACTCTTGAGAAAATCCAGGCCGTCGTAGACGTTTTCCAGATCCGACCCCGGGATCGGAAGTTTGCGCCCCTTTGGCAGCCCGATTCCAAGGAAAATCGCCTTGTATCCATCCGCCCGCAGGCTGGCAAGAGTGAAGTCGCGGCCAAGCCGCATGTTGCACTTCAACTCCACACCCAATGAGAGGATCGCGTCAATTTCCCTCTTCACCAGGTCGCGCGGAAGCCGGAACACCGGCACGCCCACCGTCAACATCCCGCCCGGTGCCGAATGCGACTCAAACACCGTTACCTTGTAGCCGATCTGCGCCAGGTCGTGCGCCACCGTCAGACCTGAAACTCCCGCGCCCACCACCGCGACCCGAACGCCATTTCCCTGCCCCGGCGGCAGCATCCGCGTATCGCAGGCCTTGCGGTAGACTTCGTAGTCGCCCGTCTCAGGCCCGTACATCTCGGTCGCAAATCGCTTCAGGGCCCGGATACTTACCGGCTTGTCCACTGACCCGCGCCGGCAGTTCACCTCACACGGCGCGCCGCATACGCGCCCGCAGATGGAGGCAAAGGGATTCGTCGCCCGCGCCTTCCGGTAGGCATCCTCGTAGCGGCCCTCGGCAATCGCCGTGACATACCCGCACGCATCGGTGTGAACAGGACACGCGTCCTGGCACTTCACCATGCGCACCCAGTAGTCGGTGGCGTCGGGAGGCCGTACCTGGTAGAGCTGGCTATTCATTTTCCCTTTCGGTCCCTTCGTGCTCTTTCGGTTCCCTCAGGGCAAACGCGATCAACAGCGAAAAGAACACCGCCGCCATGGCCGCCACCATGTACATCAGGCTCTCCGATGTATCGGTGACAGTGTTGAATTGCCGCACCAGCGGACCACGGTCGGCATGCGACACTTCCCCATACATGTACACAATCAGGTACGACACCGTGCCGATAGCCCACAGCAGGTACACCGCCTTCAGGAACGTGGGAATCGGCGTGCCCTTGCGCTCGGAGATCCAGCCCCCGGCATAGTCCTTCACCTCAACTGGCGCTTCTTTACTTGCCATGCTCAACCTCCTCATCACGCAGCATCCGGTACTTCACTTCTTCGGAACCTTCCCCCCAATACCCCTCCCCGATCGAGCGGAAGAAAAAGAACAATCCGCCCGCCAGAAACAGGAAAAAGACAAAATAGGAAAAAAACACGCTCGGATATGAGTAATCCATTTCGCGCCGCCTTACTTTTCGTAATCGTTGTCCGGCCGCCAGTTCTTCGCCCGGCCCAGCGATTGCATGTACGCGACGATCGCCTTGAACTCGGTTTCGTCGGAGGCGATCCAGGGAAACGGAGGCATGATCGAGCCCGGCACCAGATCGCGCGGATTGCGGAAATGCGTGCGATGCCACTGCTCGTCATACTTTCCGCCCACCCGCGACAGATCGGGCCCCGTGCGCTTGGTGCCGAACAGGTGCGGGCTGTCGTAGACGAACTCGTCCGGCGTCGACACCGGCGAATCCACCCCGCGCCATCCCGACCGTTTCGTGTCGGCCAGCAGCGTGCGCGTCTGCTGCGTGTGGCAATACCAGCAGCCCTCCCGGATGTAAATCGCCCGGCCCTGCAACTCCTGCTCTGTATACTGCCGCAGCTTGCCCGTCGGCCCCTTCGCCGGATCGTTGTTCTCAAACGGCCGGGCCCACGACTTATCCACCATCGGCGGAACCACCGTCGTCAACAGGCCGCCGATCATGAAGAACAGCACGGCCATCACCACGAAGAAACTTGCGCTGACGTCTGTTTTCTTCAGCATTTTGGGTCCTCCCCTAGCGCGCCAACTGCTCTTCCGGCTTCGCTCCCGCCGATTGGATCACCGTCGACATGATGTTGTAGAGGAACAGCACGATCCCCAGAAACATCAGGATTCCCGAGAAGAACCGCACCAGCCAGATCGGCTTCAGCGCGATCACCGTGTCAATGAAAGGAATCGACGGATTGTTCCACTGCCAGCCCTGCCAGAACCCGCCCAGCCACAGCGTGACGAAGAATCCCAACCCACCGATCATGAAGAACCAGTAGCTCCAGTTGGCCACTGCGTCGGAGTACAGCTTCGTGTTGAACATGCGCGGAATCACATAGTAAGTTCCGGCGATGGCAAAGAAGCTGAACGCGCCCAGCACCGCCATGTGCGCGTGGCCGGGAATCCAATCGGTCTTGGACACGATTGCGTTCACCGACCGCAGGCTGTGCATCGGCCCCTGGAAACAGGTGAGCAGATAGAACACCACACCCGACATCAGAAACTTCAGGGACACGTTCTCCCGCAACTGGTGCCACTGGCCCTTCATGGTGGCAAAGAAGTTGTAAACAACCGTCCACACCGGCACGATCAGCATCAGCGAGAAGGCGATCGAGATCGTCTGCAGCCATTGTGAAATCGGCCCGTGCAGCATGTGGTGGGCTCCCGTCCAGACGTAGAAAAACGCCAGGGACCAGAAGCCCACCATCGACAGGCGGTGACTGTATAAAGGAATATTGCCCGCCTTCGGAATGAAATAGTACGCCAGCGCCAAACCCACCGGCGTGAAGATCAGCCCCACCGCGTTGTGTACATACATCCAGTTCAGATTCGCCTGATTGACGCCCGTGGCGAACAGCACCGCGAAGTTACCGGTGAGATAGACAAATGCCGTCCACAGAATGGTGCCCATCGTGTACCACAGCGAGACGTACATCTGCGGATAGCGCCTGGTGGCCACCGTGCCGAACACGTTCACCCCGAACATGATCCACGCCACCACCACCAGCACATCCAGCACCAGCGGCAGTTCGGCGTACTCCAGCCCCTGGTTCCAGCCCGCCAGCAGTGAAACCACCGCGCTGAGAATGATCACGTTCCAGAGCGCCGCCGTCGCCATTCCCAGCTTCTCGCTGTAAAGCTTAACGCCGCACAGCCGCGGAACCAGGTAAAACGTCAGTCCCATATCGGCCGCCAGCAGCCATCCGAACAACATGCCGTTCACGTGCAGCGCGCGCAGCCGGCCGTAGGTGAACGCGGGGATGGTCCCCATCAATTCCGGCCAGACAAACTTGGCCGCGATCAGCAGCGCGATGATGCCGACGATAAAAAAGTATGCAACCGCGCTGAGCAGGAACCATTTTGCCGTGGTGTCCGTGTGGACGGCGGCGGTCTGCCCTGAGAAGGAAGCAGCGCGTGGGTTCACTTCCCCTTGCTGAGCCATGGTCTTATTTCTCCGTATGCCTGGACGGGATTTCCGTCCTCGTCTCTATCCCGGCCCTCATCTGAGGCCGGGAGGAAGCCTGAGTAAGACTTCGGATGTAATTCACCAGATCGCCGGCGTCCTTCACCGACAACCCATAGTCGATCCACGGCGGCATCGCCGTGCCTTGCACGCCATAAAGGATGGAATCGAGCAATCGCCGGTCACCCAATCCTGAAACAAACGGGCTGTTGCGAAGATTGCGCGGCCGCGGAATGATATCCAGCGAGTTCGGCCCCTTGCCGTCCGCCTTCTTCCCGTGGCAGCCCGTGCAGCGAAGGTTGTAAGTGGCTTCGCCCCGAGCGATGGACTCCTTAGAGGTGGCCACAGGGTTCTGCTCCGGCAGATTTCGCGCCTTCACCGCCTGCCGTTGCTGCTTCACGAAGGTCGAGTAAATGTGATCCACCAGCGCTTCAATCTGCGGCTCGGTTAGCGCCTTGCCCCATGCCGCCATCGATGTGCCATGCACACCGTTCCTGACGGACTCGACAAACCGCTCCCGCGGCTTCGAATTCATAAACGCCACCTTCGTAAGATCACGCGGCGCCGGATCGATGTAGGTTGCCGACATGCCCAGGCCATCCCCCTTGTCGCCATGGCAGCGCGCGCACAGGTTCTTGAAGTTATCCGCCGCCACCGCCGTCGCCGGCGTCGTGCGAAGAGAAACCAGATACGCCGTCATCGCCTCAAAATCGGCGCCGGCAAAGCGGAAGGCCGGCATGATGGAATCGGGAATCACGTGACGTGGATTCCTGAAGTGATCCATCAGCCACTCGCTCTCCTTGATCAGTCCTTCAAACGAAAGATCCGGAGCAATCCCGCCGTCCACCTCGCCCACCTTGTGGCAGGCCGCGCACGCCCGTTCCTTCACTAACTCGCGTCCCCGGGCGATCGTGTCCACCGCCGTCACCGCTGCCGGCTTCACTTCCGGGGCGCCGGCGATCCGCGTACGGTATCGCGACAGCGAAGTCTCGGTCAGGTTCACGCCCCTGCGGCTCTTCAGGAAGATCACCAGGTCGCGGACTTCCTCGTTCGTCAGCTTGAACTTCGGCATGAACGATGTCGCCATGCCCGCCCGCGGGTCGACAATCGACTCCCACAGATAGTCCACTTTGAACTTCGCGCCCACCTCGGTCAGTTCCGGCCCCAAAGTGCCGTCACTGAGTCCTTCAATCCGGTGGCAGCCGTAGCAGTTCTTCTCAAAGAAAAGCTGCCGCCCGCGGCTGACGTGCGGCGTGCCGGCGAAGTTCTCTTCCGTATGGCACTGCGCACACTTGGCTTCCATGTATTCCTTGCCCCTGAGCAGCGGAACATATTCCTTCTTCCATGTCTCCTGCGCGACATAGCCAATCAACGGATCAGGCCAGTAGTGATCCTCGCCGTGCGCGTAGTGATCCGTCAACCCGCGGCCCTGCCCGTCATGGCAGACCGTACAGCCGAAATCGTTGAACTTATGCCGACGCTCCCATCGCCCGCCGCGCTGCACATCGCCCAACGCCGCCGTGTAGGGATGCGCCTTCAGCGGATGACCCAGCCCGGCGAATCGCGGATCGTCCGATCCGATGTGGCAGGTCGTGCAGCGGTCCACATGCGAACCGCCAAACTGCGTCACGATCGTCTGCTCAATTCGCGGACTGCGCGTGGAAAGCTCCGCGCGTTCGGCTTCATTGCGCGCCTGCGTGCGCGCCTGATCGAAATAGGCCGTCTGATACCGTTCCCACTTGTGAAAGAACTGGTCATAGAACACCCAGCCGTGAACGGCGAAAACCACCAAGCTTGCGATAGCCAGCGCGAGTCTCATGGGTTTTGCCTCCTTACCACGGCGTCACGAAATCCCAGTTGGGACCCCGGAACAGTGTGCCGATGATGATCAGTCCGATGTTGATCAGTGTGAATGTGACAAACAGCGTATTGGCCAGCAGCCGCTCCTTGGCGAACCACTTGCCCACGCCGCCCGCTGAGCGGTCCAGATAGGGCACCAGCGCCAGGATCAGCACCTGCAGCCCCGGAATGCCCACGCCGCCCCAGAAGGCCGAGTAACTCACCAACTCCTGCAGACCCAGGAAGTACCAGGGCGCCTTTGCCGGATTCGGCGGATGCAGCACGTTTACCGGCTCCTCCAGCGGCGCATGAAACATCAGCGACACCACCAGGATGCCCGCCACCGTCAGAATAAACACAAACAGCTCCGCCATCAGCAGGTTCGGCCAACTGAACACGCTGTTCTCGGGAACGTTGCCCACCTTGGTGAACGGGCCGCGCACCAGCCCCATCAGCCCGAACGCCTGCTTGCCGGGAGGCGTTTGCGCCACCACCTGCACGCTCATCGCTTCGGCTGATGGCGCCAGGTCAGCCTCCGGCGGCCGGCTCAGCCCGCCGTCCTTGCGGATGCGCCAGAAGTGGATAGCCACCAGCAGCGCCATGATCGCCGGAATCACCACCACGTGCAGCACATAAAACCGCAACAGCGCTTCCTGGCCCACCGTGGTGTCGCCCAGCAGCAGAAACTGGATCTTCGATCCGATGAAGGGCGCATAACCCGCAATCGCCGCGCCCACCGTGATCGCCCAGAACGCAAGCTGATCCCACGGCAGCAGGTATCCGGTGAAGCTGGCGAATAACGTCAGCAGCAGCAGTCCCACGCCGATCAGCCAATTGAACTCCCGCGGCTTTTTGTAGGAGCCCGTCAGAAACACCCGGCACATGTGCAGAAAGACGGCAATCACCATCGCGTGCGCGCCCCAACGGTGCATATTGCGCAGAAACGTCCCAAACGCCACTGAGCCCCGCAAGTCCAGCATGCGGTCATAGGCCTGCGTCGTCGACGGCACGTAGTAGAACATCAGCAGGATGCCGCTCACCGTCAGGATCAGAAAAAGAAACAGCGAAATCAGGCCCAGCCCCAGCGTGTAAGTGGCTTTCAGCGTGTGGCGGTTCACCTTCACCGGATGAATGTGAAGGAAGAAATTCGTAAACGAAGTCTGCGCCTGCCCCAGTTCCGAGGTGGGCAGCGGATGGCGGAAGATGGACTTCCACACGTTCTGCGGCAATTCCTTCAGCGCATGCATGGCGTTATACCTGGTAGTAGCTTCCCGGTTCGATTTCGACGCTGGTGTCCACTTCCAACTCGCCGTTGGGCGCCAGCTTCACCTGGTACCAGGGCAGCGCTTTCGGCGCCGGACCGCCCGTCACATTGCCGTCCTGGTCGTAGCGCGATCCATGACAGGGGCACGAGAAACCCGTGTCGGCTACCGACACGATGCAGCCCAGATGCGTGCAGGTGGTGGAGATCGCCGCCAGCTTGTCGCCTTCCCGGACCACGCAAATCCGCCGCGGTTCGATCGCGATGCGCGCGCCCGACGGATATTCGTCCGGACGGCCCACCGAAAACCGGCTCGGCTGGCCATAGGTGGCGCGCGGCTTCAGAAACACAAAGTTCGCGAACGCGCTGATCACCGCCGATCCGAACAACGCCACGCTGCTCAGCCATGTGAGCGCGCTGCGGCGCGACTGCTCTCCCTCGCCCTGCCTGTTAGCTTTCATCCTTTTCCATCTCCTTGGCCGGTGCGTCCACCAGTTCTTCCAAATCGGACCAGAACACGTGAAACTTCGCTTCTTCCAGGTTGGTGAAGTAGTCCTTCTTGACCGCGTAGACATAGAGACACGCGCCGCCAAGTCCCATCAGAAGGCTTGCGGCCAGCGCGACCCAGGTCAGTTCCAGTTCCACGTTGGCTGGAGGTATGCACGAACATTGCCACTTCAAAATCCGCGCATATCGGGTGAAAACCTTATACCGGCGCCAATTCCTTGCGCCCCTACACCCAAATGTTGCCCGGGGTGCGAAAAATCGCGCACTCCCCAAACAGATTCGCACTCCGCTGTTTTATCCACACAAATTCCACCGCCCCGCCCCGCCAACCCGCTCAATCCATGAGAGATATTTCCTGCGGTTATCGCCCGCAAATCGATAGGATTCCCCTTGACCTGCGCCCCATCCCGCTGCATGATGATGGAGGTTCCCGAGGGACGGTGTATCAGTGACGCCGCTCACGGAACGATGCGTTCCTCTCGCAGAGGATTCGTACCGCGTTCCCTGACGGCAGGTTGCCTGGACGGTTCGCGGAGTTGTGACCGCACCGCTTCCGGACTGCGGAGGTTCGGAGGTTGGCCCGCCGCGCCAGGTTATCCATGGCTGGAACGATCCTGCTGCCAGATTCCAAAGCGTGACTCGCTGTAGACGCGGAGGTACCACTGTCGTGGGGTGTGAGAGCCACCATCTGCTCACGCCAGAAAATCGCATGCGGGCGGGGAGAGCAGCCCGGTGCATCGCCTTTGGGAACCCCTGAAAACGGTAGACTGGCAAATGATGATGAAGTCTGCCGCTCTGCTGTTCCTCGCCGCCCTCAGCCACGCACAGTCCCCGAAAGAAATTCCTGTCCCGCTAATCGCGACTTCGGCGGGAACCTTGCCGGGCGTAACCGGGCTGCCCATCCGGCTGGAAATGCCCGATGTCATGGTAACGGCAAGCGGCCAGCGCGTCACCACCATCCAGCAATGGCGCAAGCGCCGCGAGGAGATCAAGCGCATCCTCTCTTACTACGCCGTCGGGCAGATGCCACCGCCGCCGGGAAACGTCAAAGGCGTCACGCTCAAGTCTGAACTCGTAGCGGCCGGAAGGGTGCGATAC
>JANRLE010000076.1:0-5305 GCA_033762895.1 Bryobacteraceae bacterium
CCACTTCGGCGGGCGAGGTATGCGTGAATTCGCGGATGCGCGACCAGTTGGCCGCTTCGTGGAAAACTTTCCAATCGGTGCGCTGCCAGGCTACCGAAGGCGCCATCGCCGAGCCGTAGTGCGCCAGCACATTGCCGGTCCTGGCCAGCCACTGCACATCACCCATGGCCGTGCTTAAGGCTGAATCCGGTCCTTTCTGCTCCGACGTCCACACCTCGCGAAGGGTGCGGTTCCTCTCGTCGATGGCGTACTCCACGGCGCGGCTGTAGGTGGATCTCATGTCCACCGGAGTTTTGAACGGGCGGGCGCCATAGTTGCCGTTGTCATAGAGCAGCAGCGTGCCGCGCGGCGTCATCTGCGGGCAGTGCTGGTGGTAGAACCAGCGGCCGGGGCCCTGCATGCGGAACAATTTGTCCTGTAAATGTTCCGGCCAGCCCTCGGGTTCGCCGGCGATCCACTTGATCTGTCCGGACTTGCGGTCCACCTTGACGACGGCCGATTGAATCCGGAAATTGATCAGAAGCGAATCGTCGGCGGGATCGTGGAGGATGCCGTTGGCGTGGCTGAAGTCGATCACGCCGGGAAATCCGCGGCGGAACCAATAGCCGTCAAAGGTATCGTAGCCGATGCGGTAGGGATCGAGAAAATCGAACGCCTTCCACCGCCACACCACTTTGCCCGCCATGTCGAACTCCAGCACCTCATCGCCCATCACGCGCTGGCGTTTGCGGGGCGCCTTTTCGTCCTCTTCGCTGGTGAAGTAGTTGTCGATCTCGCGGACCTCCGAACCCAGCACCACCAGATTGCCGTTGGGCAGAACGTCCACTTCGTGGTGGAAGGTAAGCGAGTCCACCGGGATGGCGCCGCTGGCCGGTCCCTGCGGGCGGCGGGCGGCGTACCATTGATGGACGACGTTGCCAAGCAGATCGATCTCGACGACTCTGAAGTCCTGGGTGACGTAGAGGATGTTGCCATTGGGACGGCGCTCCAGGTCGCTGATGCGGGAATCGGTGCGGTAGTACCACACCACTTCGCCGCGGTCATTGACGGCCACCAGCATTCCGTAGCGGGCGCCGAAGGCCGGCTCCTTCCCTGCCCTGCGCGGGCTGAATAGGGTGAAGCCGGGTTCCATCTTTGCGGGCTTGCGAATGGTTACTTTGAGCGGCGGGAATTCGTTGACGTCAGCGGGCAAAGGGGGCGTGGTGTATTCCAGCACTTCGGGGCGCGAGGCTTTGCCGGCTGCGTTGAAGACGCGCAGGCTGAGTTGGTGCCTGCGGCCGGGGCGCATGCCGACCACAGGCAGGCCCTTATCCGGCGGGTAGGCGCCATCGTAGCGCAGTGTGAACCGCCGCTCGCCATCGGAGACTTCGATTTCCGCGCGCGTGCCGAGCGTAGAGGGATACTTCACCACGGCGGCCAGGGGGACCGAGGGATTGGGATTCTTCTCCACTGTGGCGGCGGAGAGCGCCATCGCGCAAAGGATGAGGATCATGGGAATAGTTTAGGCGAGGATGGCGCGCCCGGAGAGGCTCGAACTCCCGACCTGTTGGTTCGAAGCCAACCGCTCTATCCGGCTGAGCTACGGGCGCGCGACCCCTCTATTATACTGGGCGGAAGACGTAGAGGGGTGGCGGGCAATGAAATCGAATACCGAGACGGAAATCAAGATCGCAGTCACCGGCTTTGAGCGCATCCGGGCGAGGCTCAAGTCACTGGGCTTTGCACGTTCACAACCGCGGCTGTTCGAAGCGAACATGCTCTTCGACACGCCGGGCGCGGATCTCCGCAGCGGCGGCCGGCTGCTGCGGGTTCGGCGCGTGGGCAAGCAAACGATTCTCACCTACAAGGGCCCGGCCGAGACCGGCCGCCACAAGTCGCGCGAGGAACTCGAAATCGTGGTGAGCGACGAAGCCATGTGCCAGGCGATTCTGGACAGGCTGGGATTCAAACCCACTTTCCGCTACGAAAAATACCGGACAGAATACTCCGATGGCCGGGGAGTGGTCACGCTTGACCAGACTCCCATCGGGAACTACCTGGAATTGGAGGGGGCTGCCGGGTGGATTGACAGCACGGCGGCGAAGCTCGGGTTTACGGAAGCCGACTACATTACCAGCAGCTACGGGCGGCTGTATCTGGAATCGGGCGACGGGCGGGGCAACATGGTCTTCGGGAAAACACCTGCTAGGCGGCTCGCCAAAAGACCTTAATTGATTGACTCGGGGCCGGTCCGGCTTGATTCTGGAATTGATCTGATGTTTCCAGGCTTCGCCATCACGGCGTTCTCGTTCCTGCTGCTGGTGTACTGGTTCCGCTACACCTGCCTGCTGATACTGAACACGCGGCCGGCAAAGGATCTCAGCATCCGATTTGCGCAAACCAATCACCTGGAACTGCCGCGGGTGCGGGCGGCGCTGGAGGAGGAACCAACGCCGGAACAGATGGACGCGCTACGCCATGCGCTGGATGCGGACTACGACGTCGTGAGGGGAGTTCTTGCGCACACGGCATGTTTTGATCCCGATCCGGGGGGCGCGGAAATCCGCATGCTGATGTTGAACTATGGCGCGGTGGGGATGGCCTTCGTTGTGCTGCGGCGGCTGGGGCGGCCGGCGGAGGCGCGCGGCGCGCTGGGTGAAATGACGGGCGTGGTGGCGCACCTGGCCAATGCGGCGGCGCAACGCGCGGTGGTCCGAAGCGGAACACGATTGATGCAATAGAATGTAGGTGTGTCAATCGATCAAAAGGTAGGCTCGGCTACCGCGCAACTGGACCTCGTCCGCAAGGAAATCGGCAAGATCATCGTGGGACAGCAGGATGCCGTGGATGGCGTCCTGATCTGCATGCTTGCCGGCGGTCACGTGTTGCTGGAAGGTGTGCCGGGTCTTGGAAAAACCACGCTATTGCGCACGCTCTCGCGCGTGCTGCACCTCCGCTATTCCCGCATCCAGTTCACCCCCGACCTGATGCCTGCCGATATCGTCGGCAGCATGATCATGGAAAACGATGAACGCGGCCTGAAAACGCTGCGATTCCAGCACGGGCCGATCTTCGCCAACCTGGTGCTGGCCGACGAAATCAACCGCGCCACTCCGAAAACGCAATCCGCTTTGCTGGAGGCGATGCAGGAGCGCACGGTGACCAGCGGCACCACCACGCATGAGCTGGAAGCGCCGTTTCTGGTAATGGCCACGCAGAATCCCATCGAGATGGAGGGCACCTATCCGCTGCCCGAGGCCCAGCTTGACCGCTTCCTGATGAAAATACTGGTGACGTATCCCTCGCGCAGCGATCTCTCGGTGATTCTGGACCGCACGATCCAACGCGAGGAGACCGAAGTGCGCCAGGTGATCAACCGCGAGGAGATCCTGGAGTTGCGCCAGGTCTGCCGCTCCATTCTGGTGGCGGCGCATGTGCAGGATTACGCCGTGGATCTTGTGATGGCCACACAGCCGGGGACGCCGCAGGCGCACGAGATGGCCAACAAGTACGTCCGTTACGGCAGTTCGCCGCGCGGGGCGCAGGCGCTGCTGGAATGCGGCCGGGTGCTGGCATTGATGCAGGGGCGGTTCCAGCTCTCCCTGGACGATATTCGCCACGTGGCGGCTTCGGTGCTGCGCCACCGGATCATTTTGAATTTTGACGCCCACGCTGACGGGCAGACTCCGGATTCGGTACTCGAGAAGATCATCGCCAGCGTTTCGGCACCGAAAGCCGGCAGGTGATCGATGGCCGCGCAACTGCTCGATCGTAATTTCCTCGAGCGCCTGGAACGGCTGACCATCCACTGGATGAAGTCGTTTCCGGGCCTTGTGGGCGGGCACAACACCTCACGCTTTGCCGGCGCCGGACAGGAGTTTCTGGATCATCGCCACTTCCATCATGGCGACGACCTGCGGGCTGTGAACTGGCGCGCCTACATGCGGCTGGAGAAGCTCTTTCTGAAGATGTTCCAGGTGGAGCCGCGGGTTCCCGTACGCATTCTGCTGGATTGCAGCGCATCGATGAACACCGGCCCGGACGGGCAGAAGTGGGCTTTCGCGCGGCGGCTGGCGGGAGCCCTGGCCTACGTGGGGCTGGTGCGTCTGGAGACGATCACGATTCAGCCGTTCGCCGATTCGTTAAAGGATTCGCTGGCCTGCGGCGGCGGCCGTCACCGCTTCTCACCGGCGGCGGATTTTCTGGATGGGTTAAAAACGGAGGGGCGCACGAAGTTTCTGAACGTTGCGCGGGAGTGCGCGTCGCGCTATCCGCAGCGCGGCCTGCTGATTGTGATCTCCGATTTTCTGGGCGACGATGAGCCGGAAAAGCCGGTTCAGTATCTGGCCGATCTGGGCCACGAACTGCTTCTGCTGCATGTGTGGGCGGACGAGGACCGGACACCGCCATGGAGCGGCGAACTGGAGATCGAGGATGCCGAAAGCGGGGAGCGATTGCAGCTCACCTTCGAAGACGACGTGCGTACCTTATATACAGAGCGCTTTGACGCCTACGCCAAGGGGCTTCGCGATTTGGCGCTGCGCAAGGGCGGCCGGTATGTGAGTCTGTCGGCCAGCACGCCGGTGGAGGAAGCCGTGTTCGGGCCGTTGAGCCAGGTTCAGGCGGTGTACTAGATGTTCCTTTTCAACCTCAGCCTCGCCGAGTTTCTTACGATCTTCACCGCGCTCTCATCCGCGGTTGTGCTGCTGTACCTGCTGGACCGTTCGCGCAGGAGGCAGGTGGTGGCCACGCTGCGCTTCTGGCGCGATTCCGATCTGCCGTCGCAGCGCAAACACCGGCGCAAGATCCAGCAGCCGCTTTCGCTCATCCTGCAGCTTCTGGGCATCCTTCTTCTGCTGCTGGCGGTGGCGCAGCTTCGCATCGGCTCACCGGACCGAAGCTCGCGCGATCATGTACTGCTGATGGATGCTTCGGCATGGATGGGCGCACGGGGAGAGAACGGCCGGCCGCTGATGGATGAATCGCGGACGGCGGCGTTGCGCTACATCCGCGCGCTTCCGTCACTGGACCGGGTGATGGTGGTGCGGGCCGATGCGATGGTGACACCGCTGACGAGCTTTGAATCGAACCGCGTGAAGCTGGAAAGCGCGATCCGGGGAATTGAGCCCGGCGCGGCGGCGTTGAACCTGGCGCAGAGTCTGGACTTCGGGCAGCAGGCGCTGCGGCTGGACGCCCAACGCGCGGGAGAGATCGTGTTTGCCGGCGCGGGCCGGGTGGCCGGGGACACGCTGGCGGACATGCCCGCGGCGCCCGCCAATCTGCGGTTGCTGCCGGTACGCGCGGCGCTGGAAAACGTGGGACTTCG
>JANRLE010000077.1:0-18587 GCA_033762895.1 Bryobacteraceae bacterium
CAGATCTGGCTGGCCGATGCGGATGGGTCCCGTCCGGTGGCCCTGACGCGGCTCGGCGGCAATGACACACGTTCGCCGCGTCTGTCGCCGGATGGGCGTACGGTGGCGTTTGTCGCGAATGCCGATGGCCGGCCGTACGTATACATCGCGCCGGTAAGCGGGGGGACGCCGCGGCGGCTTACCGCGGACCAGGCGGAGGAAGGGGTTCCAGCCTGGTCGCCCGATGGCAATTGGATCTACTTCCGGTCCATGCGTTCAGGGAACTTTGAGATCTGGCGGGCTGCGCCGGACGGGACCACGAAACAGCGGATCACACACGGTGGCGCCAGCCAGGGACTGCTTTCCCACGATGGAGCCACGCTCTACTTCGTTCGCAACCACGACGGCGGAGCGCTGATGCACATGCCGGCCGGGGGTGGTGAGGCGGAAAAACTGCCTGATGGTCCGTTTGTCCGCCCCGAGTCCTGGGCCGTGGGCAAAGATGCGATCTGGTTCCTCGATTGGCATGAGGCCAGACTGATGCGCTACGAACTGGAGACCGGCCGGAGAACGACTATCCGTCAATTAGGGCACCCGATGTTCAGTGTGGGAGTGGACATCGCGCGCGATGGCAGCCGCATCGTCTGGTCCCAGCAGGATGTGCGCACGGCGCGCCTGGCGGTGGTGCATAACTTCCGCTGAGGGGCAGCCGATCCAGCGACTAAGACAGCGCGTCCTTACAGAACTGAACGCATTTGGCCATTTCCGTCATCACGCTCGATCCCTCCGGCACGTTGTACTCCAGTTCGATGTTCGCCGGCCACCTGTACTTTTCCTTTTTCATCAGTTGGAGGATCTCCCTGAGCCCGGTCTGCCCCGTTCCCCACGGCACATTGCCGCCTCCATTGGTCCCGAATTTCTTATCCTTCAAGTGGAAGCTGGTAATGCGGGACGCCTTCTCCCTGATAAACGGCACAGGCGACGCGCTGATGGCTTCCGAGAAGTGGCCGACATCGAGATTGATGCTGTTGTAGCTGGACTGCGACAGGGCCGTATCCCAACTGGACGCATTCACCTGCATGTGGTTGTGATAGCCGGCGAAGATCTTATGCCTGGCGGCAAACTGGCCGATGCGCTTACTGAGGGCTTCCCGGGCGGGCAACTCCATGGTGACGCAGCTTGCACCGAGCGCCCTGGTGACAGTGAAGACGTAATCGTACTCCTCATCCGACATCGCTTCGGTGAGCGCGAGCTTGAAAATTTCGATTTTGACGCCGGCATCGCTGAACCTGGCGCGCAATTCCTTGTACTTATCCATCGACGCGGACAGGCGCCACTTCGTGCGGTCTTCGGCTGCCTTGCGCGCGGCCGCCTGCTGTTCAGGCGACAGAGGCACGCGGCCGCCGCCCTTACGGCCCGGGCCAGCCGGACGGGGAGGCGCGGGGGGAATACCGGCGTAGGCTTCGGCGGGATCGGACATGAGTTCGATCGAACTCAGTCCCAACTCCACGCAATACTTCAACAGGTGATCCGCGGTGCTGGGGAGCGAGCGAAAACTGTAAGTGATCGCGCCGATCTGCACGCCAAAGAACTTCGAGTCCGGTTTTGCGAGCAGCGAGGATGCGGGCAGAGCCGCCAGGGCCGTCTTTCCCAACTCACGACGGGTCATCATAGTTTCACCTCCCAGCCTTTGCGGTAGGCCGGCTTGACCCACCTGTTGGCGTCCTTGTTATTTGTAAACTCACCCCTGGCATGATTCCAGAGCAGCTTGCCTTCATAGTGGACCGCCGCGGCGCCCAGCACCAGCCATTCCGTGTAGGGGGCTGCGATGCTGAAGTTCGAGCAGGCGGGTGAGCCGCCCTTGCAGGCCCGCACCCAGTCACGGGCATGGGCGGCGTGGTTGCTTCCGGTGCTGGCGCCGGGAGATCGCGTCAGATAGGGGTCGGGCAGTTTGTATTCGGCCCATCGTGCTCCCGGCAGCAGACCCACGCCCTCGCCCCGTCCGCTGGTTCCCAGATATCCCCTGGAACCAACGAGGATGGAGTTGTAGCCCGTGCGATTGGCAGGTAGAGGGCCGGCGGCTGCACGGCGGCCGGCAGCAGGAAGCGGCCCCACCTGCGGACCCTGTCCCGCAATCTTGCGCGCTTGTTCGGCGGTCATGCCAGGGGGAATATAGGGATCGCCCGCGGCGTGGTGGTACCAATACACGGTGACGGGAGGCATGCCGGGCCGCGCGGCGAACTCGTAGCGGATGGTGAGTTCTTCGGGAAACGTGAAGGGTGGCAACGAACTCCTGTTGACGCACTCCACGCTTACCAGATACTCCGGGCTGAGCTTCAACGCCCAGTTGGCGGGACCCAGGATGTGGATGCCCCAGTCGCCGATCAGGCTGCTGCCGAAATCATAAAATCCGCGCCAGTTAAAGGGAAGATAAAAACCGAACGGCGATGGGTTGGGGCGCGGGTTGCGGGCGGCGGCAAACGATTTGTAGTCCTCGTCGCCGGCGGTGAACGGACGCGCGGCGGCAGTGCCCAGCCACAGGTCCCAGTCAAGCGTATCGGGTACAGGCGAGGGAGGCGGCAGTTTCGCCATTCCCTGCGGCCACGAAGGCCGTCCCGTCCAGGCGTGTACTTCCCTGACTTCGCCAATCTCGCCCGACCAGAAAATTTCACAGGCCACTCGCGTGGCGTCGTGCGAGTAACCCTGATTGCCCATTTGGGTGGCGACGTTGTAACGCTGGGCGGCGGTGGCCATCAGGCGCGCTTCTCCCGCCAGCCGGGTAAGCGGCTTCTCCACATAAACGTGCTTGCCGGCCTGCATGCAAAGGATGGCGCAATAGGTATGCATGTGATCCGGCGTGCCGATGACGACGGCGTCGATGTCCTTGCCGGACTTATCCAGCATCTGGCGGAAGTCCTTATAGCGGGCGGCGTTGGGAAATCGCTCGAACGATTCCCTGCCCCGTGCCCAGTCGACGTCGGCCAGGGCAACGACGTTTTCCGCGCCGGCGTGCGCCTGGCGAAGATCAGCAGCGGGCTGCGCGCCGGCGCCGATTGCCGCCAGGTTCAGTTTCTCGTTGGGGGACCGGTAACCCATCGCCTTCAGCGAGGGGAATGTGCCGTAGCCGCCCGTGGGCACGGCGCCGGCAAGCAGTGATCCGTAGAAGAAATGGCGCCGGGTGAACCGTTGGGGTGACAAGGGCTGCTTCCTTTCCCCCCAATTAGAACGCACCGCGCGAAGGGAACGCAATCACCCAGCCTGCGCGGATGCGCAAACGGCCTGCCCTTCGCAATCAAATTTCAAGTATGATATATTTCTTAAAATTTAGGATAATTTTATGAATCTTCATGAAATTATTGAGACCATTTCAAATTCGAAGCCGCATGAGTGGAACACCATGGACCATCCGAACGCCGGTCGCGCGTTCTGCCGGGTGGAGGAGGAGGAGAACTTCCTGTCGCACCGCGAGCATTCGCATGTCTCGGCTTACATCCCGAACCCGCAGATTTCGATCGCCTGGGGCGCTGAGCACATGAGAGACTTCGAGGAACCGTGGGCCAAGGATTTCCCGGACACCTCGGCGCACAGCGCCTACGTGGAAGTGTCCTATTGCGGGGCGCTGGTGTTCCGCGACATCTACGTGAGCGTGGATGGCTGGCGGGCGCAACTCCCGCTGCCACACATCCATACGATGCTGGTTCCCAAGCCCAAGGCGCGGTTCTTCCGGCTTCTGGACAAGCTGGAGGGTTACATTTCAGCCTATGACGAATACTTTCGCCGGGCAAGACTGGTGGCGGTGGACGAACCGTGGCCCGTGTTCTCGGGGGAGAAAGACCGATTCGGAAGAGGTCCGGCACAGAAGATGGGACTGGAGCCTCTGTTCAAGGTCTAGTCCGCCTCCCTAGTCTAGTCCGCCTCCCTAGAGGATCAACATGCAGTCGCCGTAGGAATAGAAGCGGTAGCCGGATGCGACGGCGTGGCGGTAGGCATCGAGAATCAATTCCCTGCCCCCGAAGGCGCAGACGAGGACCAGCAGACTGGACTGCGGCAGATGGAAATTGGTGAGCATGGCATCGACGCGGCGAAACCGGAATCCGGGCTGAATGAAAATATCCGTTTCGCCGTCGAGGTGGCGCCAATCGTCTGCCGCGGCGGTTTCGATGGTGCGGACACTGGTGGTGCCGATGGCAATGACACGTTGGGCGGCGCGAATCCGTTCAGCCGATTCCCGGGGGATGAAGTAGCGCTCAGAGTGCAGTGTCACTTCTTCGAGATTTTCCGAGCGGATGGGCTGAAATGTTCCAAGCCCCACGTGCAGGGTGAGGTTGGCGACCTCGGCCCCGGCCGCGCGGCAGGCGTCCAGGACTTCGGGAGTGAAGTGCAGTCCGGCAGTGGGAGCGGCCACCGATCCGCGCTCACTGGCGAATACGGTCTGATAGCGGCCGCGGTCGGCGGCGGTATCTTCACGGTGGATGTAAGGCGGCAGCGGCACATGCCCGGCCAATTCCAGTGCTTCGAAGAAATCGCCGCGCGGCTGGAATCGCAGGGTACGCTCGCCGAATTCGCCGCGGGCGCAGATCTCCGCCTGAAGGCGGTCTGAAAACGTGATGCGTTCACCGGTGGGCAGTTTGCGGCCGGGCCGCGCCAGTACGCGCCAGGTAAGCTGATCGGGAGTGATCGCGCGTTCCAGCAGGACCTCCACCAGGCCGGTGTGGCCGGCGCGATGGCCGAACAGGCGGGCGGGAATCACCTTCGAATTGTTGGTGACAAGGCAGTCGCCGGCGGTGAGAAAGTCCGGCAGTTGGCGAAAGACATGATCCCGCCATTCGCCACTGCGCCGGTGGACCACCAGCATGCGGGAAGCGGCGCGGTCTTCAAGCGGCTGTTGCGCGATGCGATCCTCGGGAAGCTGGAAATCGAAATCGATGAGCTTCATTGGGCGTACATCAAGATAGCGCATGCGATAATGCGGTTTCGAATCTGTGCAACTGATTCTGGGGATCGAATCTTCGTGTGATGAGACGGCGGCGGCGGTGGTGGCCGACGGCCGGCGCGTGGTTTCCACGATCGTCGCTTCCCAACTGGATGTACACGGCAAGTATGGCGGCGTGGTGCCGGAGCTTGCCTCACGCGAGCATCTGAGGGCGATTGTGCCGGTGGTGCGGGAGGCGATGGAGAAGGCCGGCTGTGGCTATGCGGACCTGGCGGCCGTGGCCGTAACGCAGGGGCCGGGGCTGGTGGGATCGCTGCTGGTGGGCGTAACCTACGCCAAGGCGATCTGTTTCGCCACGGGTTTGCCGCTGATCGGCGTGAACCACATTGAGGGGCATATCCACGCGGTGACGATGGAGGCCGGCGGCGCGCTGGTGTTTCCCGTGTTGGCGCTGGTGGTGAGCGGCGGGCATACGCACATGTTCGAGGTGACGGAAGATTTCCGCTACCGGCTGCTGGGCAGGACGCGGGACGACGCGGCCGGCGAGGCATATGACAAGGTGGCGAAGCTATTGGGATTCAGCTATCCCGGCGGGCCGGTGTTGGATGAACTGGCGCGATACGGCGACCCGCGCGGGGTACGGTTTACGCTGGCAAAGATCAAAGGCAACGCGCTCGATTTCAGCTTCAGTGGTTTGAAAACGGCGGTGCTGCGGTGGGTGGAGGGGAACGCAATGGAACAGGAGATTGCCACACGGCGGGCGTTGATGGCGTCAAACCCGCGGCCTGAGATGGAACGATGGCTGGAGGTAACGCCGCGCCGGACGCTGGACCTGATCGCCTCTTTCCAGTACACAGTGATTGAGGAGTTGTTGCGGAGGTCGGCGCGGGCGGCCGAGGAGATTGGCGCGCAATCGATGATTATCACCGGAGGCGTGGCCTGTAACGCGGGACTGCGTGAGGCGGCGGCAAAGGCGCCGCTGCCGTACACGGTGTTTTTTCCGAAGCCATCGCTTTCGACGGACAATGCGGCGATGATCGCGGCGGCGGCATTCGCGAAATTGCGGCGGGGGGAGTTTGCGGGGTTTGATCTGAAGGCGCAGGCGAGTCTGGCGCTGGCTACGGCCCATACCGGAGACTGAGAAGAGACGCTTGCCACCAGCGCCCGCCATATCCCGCCGCACGATGGCGGGTCACATGTCCAGCCGCTTGCCGTCGGCGCCCCAACCCTTGGTGCAGAAGTGCGAGGCGTTGGGCGTCTGATAACGCACCCTGGCCAATTCCGGCGTTTCCAGCTTTCGAAACCCCTGAATCCGCGATTCGAGCGCATAGTCCAGGATCCCGCTGGTCAACATCGTCCGCTCAACCGGATAAGGCGGCCGGCCTGTCTCAAACAGGATTTCGATATTCTTCACCAGGCAGCCAAAGTGATGATACGGCCGGCCCGGCTGCAGGTTCATCAGCGTGGACACGGGGGCCGGCTGGCCATCCACATCCACCGCGACGGTGAAGTCCTCCACCAGCCCGGTGAGCAGAAACGCGGCGGCGCGCAAGCCATCCACATAGTCGACGACGAACACCGCGGGTTCGTTTACCAGCGCCCTGGCATCGCCCGCCTTGCGCGTGTTGCTGCGCGCCAGGGAGGCGTCGAACAGGCGCTTCACCCAGCCATTGTTGGCGATGAAATCCCAGCAGTCCTGTTTCTCCAGACACTGCACGGCACGCACTCCGGTCTCACCGCCGCGCCGCCGCTCCACCATCGCCTGCAGCGCCTCCAGCACGTGGAAGCCGTAGATATCCAGGCCGCTATAGGAAATCGCCACCGCATGCTTTTGCGCGGCGCCGAACGGGGTATCGATGGCGGGCACGCGGAAGGCGACGGGGGCCGAAGAGCCGGCAAGCATGGGGAACCGCAGTTCACGGGAGATTTCCACCATGCGCCGCGCCTGGCGCCAGTTCCAGGAAAGGTGCTTGTCGTTAAACACCGGAACCGCGCGGCCACTCTGACGGAAAACGTCGGTAATCTTGAGGAACATCTCAAAGCGCGGATAGAGTTTCTGTTGCTTGTCGTTCATCGGATAATCGCCGTGTTCGCCGATGAGCAGCACGCCATCGACGGCCAGTTTCGCGCCCCCGAGCGTGAGCGCCTCTTCGACAGTGCGGTAGATGGGGACGCCGTGCCTGCGGGCCATGTCGCGGCTCATGTCGGTTTTGGGCACCTGCTCGGTGAACATCGACACGATCTTTGATCGGGGGTAGGGGGGCTTGCTGTCCTGGTTGAAACCCTCCAGGTACTTGCCGACAACAACGTCGGCGTGGGAGTTGGGACGGTATTCGGTGATGATGGCCGCGATTCGTTTGGGCGGCGGTTGGGCCTGGGCGGCGGCGGCCGAGGCCGCGAAAAAGGTTCTTCTGTTCATGTTCGTACTAAGGGAAACGGCGGCAACTCCCGATAGAAGAGCGGGCAGATGAAAAAGAAAAACCTCGTTCCGCTGCTGGGAATCGCGTTCATCGTCGCCGTGGTCTCCACGGGTATATTCTACGGGCTATTTGTGGGGAAATTGAACTCGGCCACACCCACGGGGCCTGGCGGCAGCAGGGTGCTGATCGCGGCGCGGCCGGTTGCGGCCGGCACCGTGGTTGGCGAAATGGACGTGAAGTTGATTCCGTGGGTGGCGCCCGGGCTCCCGGCCGGGGCACTCAGCAGCCCGCCGGAGGCGATCGGCAAAGTGGCGATTGAGAACATCGGGGCCAACGAACTGGTGACGGCATCGCGGCTCGGTTCAGCCGATGGCGGGGAAGCCGATGGCGGCAGCCTGGGAATCCCTGACGGGATGCGCGCCGTCTCCCTGCAGGTGCAGGATTCGGCGGGTGTGGTGGCGCTGCTGCGGCCCGGTCATAAGGTGGACGTGCAGGTGGTGGGGACGCTGCCCGGCGAGCGCGGCACGGAGGCGCACCTGCGAACCGTATTGGAAAACGTTCCGGTGTTGACGGTGCCCAAGGACCACCAGGCGGTGCGGGCGGGCACCTACATTGTGACGGTGCTGGCCTCACCCGAGGACTCCGCGCTGCTGGGATTGGCTGACTCTTCGGCCAAGGTGCGACTGCTATTGCGCAATCCCATCGATCAGCGGGTGGAACCCCGAAGCGCGGTGGGAATGGGATCGCTGATTCGGGGCACCAAAGCCCAGTCTGAGCAAGGCGCTGTACGGCGGCGGTAGCCAAGGAACCCGCAAATGACGCTTTCGCTGGTCGTTATCTTCTTCCTCTGCACATTCCTGCTGGCGGCGGTGGCCGTGGTGGTTGCCGACGCTTTGATCGAGAGACATGCCGCGGGCGGCATGGTCACGCTGGACGTCAACGCCGAACCGCCGGCGCCGGAATTTTTGGGTGACTCAGCGCTGCTGCGGGATCAGGAGTTGAGCACGATCTCCCCACTGGCAAAGCTGCTGGAACAGTTTGACTTCATTGACGGCCTTGGCAACCAGATTACCGAGGCGGACCTGAACTGGTCGGTGGGACGCGTCACCGGATTGATGTTGCTGTTTGCAGCCGTTGGCTTCGCCATTGGCAACGCTGTCTACTGGATCCCGCTGTTGGGGAAGATGGCGCTGGGAGTGCTGGTGGGATTGATCCCGTATTTCTACATTTTGAAAAAACGTTCCAAGCGCCTGTTCCTTTTGCAGGAGCAGTTCCCGGACGCGGTGGACACCATGGCGCGGGCGATGCGGGCCGGTCATCCGTTTGCCGGAGCCCTGGACCTGGCGGCGACGCAGGCGGCCAATCCATTGGGGCGGGAGTTGCGCAAGACCTTCACCGAGGGCGCTTTCGGGATGCCGTGGGAACAGGCGCTGGAAAATCTGACCAGGCGGGTGCGGCTGCAGGAGATCGCCATTTTCGCCTCGGCGGTCCAGATGCAGAGCCGCACGGGAGGCAATCTGGCCGAGGTGTTTGACAAGCTGTCGGAGAACATCCGGGAGTCGGCCGCGGTGCGTGGCGAAGTACGTTCGTTCTCCAATCAGGGACGGCTGGCCGGCAATATTCTTACCGTGCTTCCGGTGGGAATCGCCGCCGCGCTGGTGACGGTGAACCCAACGTTTCTCAATCCGCTGTTTGAGGAACAGGTGGGCAGGTACATGCTGACCGGGGCCTGCTGCGGTCTGGTGCTGGCGCATTTTGTAATCCGGAAGCTGGTGGACATCCGCTTATGACAGGGCAACTGGGAATCCTGGCGGCGTTTTTCGCGTTCGTGCTGGCCAGCGTCAGCCTTGCCGGATACTTTCTGGTGGTGCGGCGGCCGGCCGAGGGCGGCTCGGATCTGGACGGCGATGGCGAGGAGTCCAACAAAGACCTGTTCCTGTCGGTATTTCACGCGCTGGGAGAGTACATGCCGGCGTCGAAGGGCGGCAGAGAAGCGATGCAGCAACGGCTGCATTTTGCCGGCTACCGTTTCCCGGCCGCGCTGAAGGTATACACGGGGCTGAAGTGGGGCATCGGCCTGTTGTTCGCCGGCCTGTTGGCGATTGTCGCCACGATGAATCGCGATGACGGTGGAATGGCGCTGGCGGCGGGGATTTGCGGGCTGGGTATCGGGTTCCTGATGCCGGAACGCTTCCTCGATGCGCGTATCCGTTCGCGCAACGACCGGCTGCGGAGGGCGATCCCGCCGGCTCTGGATCTGACGGTGATGGCTCTCGAGGCGGGGCAGAATCTGGACCAGGCGCTGCTGGCCGCCAGCCGCGGACTGCGCGCGATGTTTCCCGACCTCAGTAACGAACTCATCCAGGTCCATCTCCAGATGCGCGCGAGCAAAGCGCGCGTCGAGGCACTAACGCAAATGGCGGAACGCAACAGCGAGCCGGAGTTGCGCAAGCTGTGTCTTCTGCTGGTGGAAAGCGACCGTTTCGGAACCAGCCTGGCGCCAACGCTACGCCAGCATGCCAGGCATCTGCGCGTCCGGTTCCGGCAGGGCGCTCAGGAAGCGGCCCGCAAGCTCACCGTAAAGATGGTGTTCCCGGTGTTCTTCCTGATTTTCCCGTCGATTCTGGTGGTCACGCTGGGGCCGGCCGCGCTCACATTGGTGAAGCATTTGAAACAGATCGCCGAGTAGATCAGTCTTCGACGGCGATCGATGGTCCCTTCACCGCCGCCGCGTCGATGGCGCGCGCCATCACGATCTGCGCGAGTGGGAAGAATGGCTTGCCGACTTCGGAGTCCGGCCCGCTGAGCGCCGCCGGCCGCCCCGAATCCCCGCCTTTGCGGATTTCGGGAATCAGCGGCAGTTCGCCCAGGAAGGGCACGCCCATCTCTGCGGCCGTGCGCTTTCCTCCCCCTTCGCCAAACACGTCGATCCGCTCGCCCGATTGCGGCGCGATGAGATAGCTCATGTTCTCGACAATGCCCAGCAGTTCCACATGAAGCTGGCGGAACATGTTCACCGCCTTGCGCGCGTCTTCAAGCGAAACGTCGGAGGGCGTGGTCACCACCACGGCTCCGGTGATTGGCGTCGATTGCGCAAGCGACAGCGACACGTCGCCGGTCCCTGGAGGCAGATCGACAAACAGATAATCCAACTCGCCCCAATCCACGTTGCGGACAAACTGCTGCATGACGCTGTGCAGCATCGGCCCGCGCCAGATCACCGGCTTGTCGCCAGGGCTGAGAAAACCCATCGACATGACACGCAGCCCGTGCGCCTCAATCGGCCGGATGCGATCTCCACTGCCCCGCGGCGCTTCGTTCACGCCCAGCATCCGCGGCACGTTCGGTCCGTAGACATCGGCGTCCAACAAGCCCACTTTGTAGCCCAGAGCCCGGACCGCAAGCGCCAGGTTCACCGAAACGGTGGTTTTCCCCACGCCGCCTTTGCCCGAGCCGATCGTCACAAGATGCTTCACTCCTGCTACAGGGAGTTTCGGCATTTCCATCGTTGGTGCAGGACCCATTCCCAATTAGGGTAACACCCGGTCCCATTGGCCGGCCGCGCGTTGCTCCAGTAAAGGTACATCTTCGGGGAGGATATAGCCGGCGGCGGCGAGCGAGCGCGCAGCGGCGGACACCTTCTCCAGATAGGTCTGCTTTGATCCGTAGCGTTCTTCGAGCGAAGGCCTGGGATCGCCGGTCTTTAGCCGCTGTGCCTTGGTCCTGGCGAACGGGAAGAACGAACCCTGCATGTTGAGATATTCACCCGGCGCGCCGATGGCCGCGGTGCGGAGATTCCAACCGGTGTAGGTGCCAAGCGGCGCCTGGATATCGGGCAGCCGGATGCCGGCGGTTTCGTTGCCGTCGCGGTCCACCTGGGGCACCAGCACCTGAAACGGCTTGCCCTTTTCAGGCGGCTCCTTTGTGACGACTCCGGAGGTGCGGAATTCGGGGCCAAAATCCGAACGCCAGGCCTGCTGGGTGGTTTTAGGAAGCGTGGCGCCCGGGATCCTGGGGAACTGCACGGCCCCCAGTGGAACCAGGGCGTCCCTGCTCACCTGCGGATAGGCGGACGCCGGCGGCTCCTTGCCGTCCTTCAGCCAGGCATTCATCGCGGCCAGCAACCCTCGCATGGCGAACCGGTAATCGTTGGGGTTGGACAGATTCTGCGCATTGTTCCTGCGCGGAGGAAACGAACCCGGGCCGTGCTGGGTGCCGCTGAGCAGATAGATGCGCGAACCGGGCGCGGGCGGCACATCCTGTTTGCCGTCCACCGATGTGTGAATCAGCGAGGCGGCGCGGCCCCAATACTCGTACGACCCGTTCGTATAGAAGATCTTCGGCGTCACGTTGTCCTTTTCCGCGCGCGCCAGAATGCCATCGGTCATTCCGGTCTCGGGATCAGTCACCGCCGTGTCGGTAAACGGGAAAATATCGGTGGGATAGAGGATGTTCAGGAAAGGATGGCCGTCGCGCGAAGGCTGGGCGAAGCGGTGATTGAAGCTGCCGCGGCCGCCGCCGGCCACGTGCGACCACACTCCGTCGAACACCTTGCGGCCTTTCTCATCGCGGTTAAAGCCATAGTAAAGGAATGTGCGGAGAAAACGGCCGCTTTGCGAGGTGCCGAATCCGATGGCCCGCTTGATATGGCGATGCTGCTCTCCCAGCAGGATGATGCCGTTGCCGTCGTACTTGAAGAAGGAGATCAGGTCACGGACACCGGCGGGTCCAAGGCCGGTCACGGTCGGGTTGGCGGCCGTATAAACCACCTCGTAGATCTTGCCGGGCTCGAAGCCGGCCGCCAGATACACGCGGCCGCTGTCGGGGACCGGCTTGCCATTGTCGAGGCGCGCAAACCTCCAGGAATCGCGCGGGATGGTGCGCCTGGGGCCGTAGGGTGTGTCTCTGACGGTGAGCACGGCCGAAGCGTCATCGAGGTTCGCAACCGGGTAGGGCAGGTGCGTGTTGCGATCGCCGAGCGAATAGACGTTCGTCCTGGCATCGACAATCCACTCCGAACGCACCGGTCCGGTGATGGCCTGTCCGGCCTTCTCCGCCACGGGAGCAAACAGCCGCAGGATGCCGGGATCGTTGGGCACATCGGCCTGCCAACCCAGCCAGACCAGCGTGTAGCCCTGCTTCAGCAGATAGCCATCCCCGAAATCCCCCTGGTCCTTGGGGTCGCGCGAGGAGGGTGCGAAGCCGAACATGCCGAGCATACCCTTGTTGCCCCGGTTGCTCACTTCAAAAAGCGCCGTGCCGTTGCCATCGGCCGGGTTCAGCGGTTTGATCACGTACAGATCGGCGGCGAACTCCACCAGACCGGCTTCATTGCGCGGGGCCAGATCGATATCGGTGATGATGCGATTGGCCTCCAGCTTCGGGTCAATGGCGAAGTGGGCCTTGGCGAGGATGCGCTCATAGCGGTATCCGGGAACATCGGCTCTTTCCACCACGTGAATCCGGGTGACGGCGGCGCCCGCCGAAAGCGCGGCGGCGAATACAACAATGGCAGTCCGTGTCAGCATCATCAAACAGTGTATAACTACTGTTGATGCGATCATTGCTGATCATTCTGATGCTGAGCGCCACGCTTCCGGCGGCCGACATTTACTACCTGCTGTGGTTCGATACCGAGGACTACATGACGCCGGAGTCCGACGATGCGGCTTTGCGGCTGGCTGTCGAACTGGAGAAAATCGGCGTTCCGGCCACGTTCAAAATCGTGGGAGAGAAAGCGCGGGTGCTCGAAAAGCGCGGCAGGCAGGACGTAATCCGGGCCCTGCAACGGCACGACATCGGCTACCACGCCGAGAATCATTCCATACCGCCGCCTCCGGCCATGTACATGAAGGAGCTTGGATTGATTGAGGGCGCCGAGGAGTTCGCCCGCCGCGAAGGCCAGGGCGTGCGGGACATTCAACGCATCTTCGGCGTCACGCCAAGCTGTTACGGACAGCCGGGCTCTTCGTGGGGACCACAGTCGATGATCGGGCTGCGCAAGCTGGGCATTCCCGCCTACATGGACGAGGGCACGCAGGTGGGGATCAACAACCAGCCTTTCTGGTACGGCGGCATCCTTTACGTGTTCGGCCTGGGGATGTTCAACATGCGCGCCGATCTGGATGACGAGTCGAAGTTCGGCGCCACGACGAAGCAGTTCGACGAGGCAGTGGCGGAGTTGAAGAAACGGGGCGGCGGGGTGATCCACACCTATTACCACCCAACCGAGTTCGTCACCACGGAATTCTGGGACGGCGTCAATTTTCCAAGAGGGCGTTACACGCCGCCGTCGGAGTACAAGCCGGCGCCACTGCGCACGAAGGAGTCATCGGAACAGGCCTACCGGCTGGCGCTGCGCTTTGCCGGGCACGTGAAACGCACATCGGGCGTGCGGATCATTACGGCGCGCCAGTTGCCGGAGATTTTCCATGCGCCGGTGCAACCCGTGGATGCGGCGGCGGCCAGACGGCATTTCCAGCAGGGCATTGACATGATGGGAGGGCACTCGGCGGCCGATTTGCTGCTGGCGCTGCTGGCGATGACGCCGCGGCATGTTGACGGGCCAACGCTGCGCAAGCAGAGCACGGTACGGGCGCAGGGGATCGCACGCGAACTCTTCGAACGGGGGAAGCGCGACGCCATCGCCTACATTGAGCAGTATCAGCGTCTGCCCTCGCATGTCTGGTTCGGGGCCGAGTATCTGTCGTTAGCCGATTTCGCAGCCACGCTGGCCTACGACGCGGGCGGGGCCAAGGTGAGCGTTCATCAGGGACGGCCGGTGTTTGAACGCCATATCGCCAGCGACAGCCGGAAGTCGTTCGATTGGGCGATCCATCCGCACGGATTCGCGGCGCCGGAACTGCTGGAACTGGGCCGGCTGCAGGCCTGGACGCTGAAGCCGGCGAAGCTGAAATAAAGCGGCTAACCCATCCCCTTCCGGAAGCGGTCGAGAATTTCGGCGGCTGAGGCGCGATTCCAGGTCTCATTGACGCGCACCTGGAACCATTCATTGTCGGGGGCGCCCATGGTGAAGCCCGCATCGTCGATGCGCTGCTGATAGATGGCAGCGTTCACGCCGCGCACGCGAAAGAGGAAGATGTTGGTGCCGCCGGGCACACGGCGGATCTCGAAATTGCCATCTTTCTGCAGGGCTGCGATCACCTGCTCAGAGGTGGCCACGGCGCGGGCGATGCGCTGCTCAAACCCTTCGGCGTAGTGCAGGGCGACGGCTGCGAACGGCCACACCTGACTCAAACCGCCACCGAACATGCGGCGCGTGTGATAAAGCTCATCCATCAGCTTGCGCGGCCCGGCGAGGATGGCGCCGCTGGCGGCGTTGAAATACTTGTACATCGACACATAGACGGTGTCGAACAAGGCGGCATACTCGCGGGGCGCGATTCCACTGTAGGCGGAGGCAAACAAAAGCCGAGCGCCATCCAGGTGCGTTCCTACGTTGTGATCCCGCGCCCATGCGCTGATCTTCTTCATCTCGGCGAAATCGAAAGCTTCGCCGGTCCTGCGGCGAACGGGCGTTTCGATCACGATCGCGCCGATGGGAACCGATACGCGGCTCGCGGCGGCGCGCGAGGCTTCGCGCTCCACCTCGGCCAGGGTGAAGGTGGCATTGCCCGCGGCCAGCGGCACCATGTGCAGGCCGCTGAGCGTTTGCGCGCAATCGCCGGAATCGTTGTAGAGGTGAGACTCCTGCTGAATCAGCACACGCCTGCGATCGCCGGCCAACAAACGCGCGGCCACGTGGTTGGCAAGGGTGCCGGTAGGAAACCAGACGGCGGCTTCCTTGCCGAGCGTGGCAGCCATTTTCTGCTCGACTCTGGCGACCACGCCGCCGCGGGAGTAGCTATCGGCCTCAAGCCCCTCGGTGAGTCCGGCCAGCAGGCGGCCATACTCGGCGGGGGAATGAGGAACCCCGTCACCCGTGGCGATCACGCGCGATTGGGAGGCGGCGTCGAGTTTCTCCGGCGCAAAGCCCGCCAACGCCGGCGCACCCAGAAAACTTCTCCTTCTCATAATGCGCCCGATGTTACCATGATTCTCTATGCGAATCGCCGTTGCCGGTCTCGGCTTCATGGGAATGACCCATATCAAAGCCATGGAAAACATAGCTGGCGCGGAGTTGGCCGCCGTCGTCAGCGAAGATCCGAAAAAGCTGTCGGGGGATCTGAGCGCCATCGGCGGCAACCTTGGCATCAGCGGGGATCAGATGGATTTCTCGGGAGTGGCCAAGTATACGAAGTTCGACGACATGCTGCGGGATCCCGGTATTGAAGCGGTGGATCTGTGTCTGCCCACCTTTCTTCACGCGCCGCTGGCCATCGCCGCCCTGCGCGCGGGCAAGCACGTGATGGTGGAAAAGCCGATGGGCCTTGATGGCGATGAATGCGACCGCATGATCGCCGAAGCCGAACAGGCGGGAAAGGTGCTGATGGCGGCGCAGGTGCTGCGCTTCTGGCCGTCCTATGTGGCGATGCGGGAAACATTGCCCAAGCTGGGTGAACTGCGCAGCGCGCTGTTCCGGCGCAAGTGCGCCGGGCCGGCATGGGCGCGGTGGATCCGCGACAAGGCGCGATCGGGCGGCGGCGTGTTCGATCTGGTGATTCATGACGCCGACATGTGCATCCACCTGTTTGGGACGCCGCAGATGATCTCTGCCACCGGATATGAGGATCTGGAACACGGAATTGACACCATCGAAGCGAACCTCTACTACAACGATGGTTTCGTGGCCACGATCTCCGGCGGCTGGCATCATCCCAAGTCCTATCCCTTTTCGATGGAATATACAGTGGTGGCTGACGGCGGCACGGTGGACTATTCTTCGGCGGGCCGCGAGCCCACGTTGTTCCGTGCCGATGGCGAGGCAGAGCCGTTGGTGTTGGCCTCCGGGGATGGATTCCAGGCCGAGATCGCCTACTTCGCCGAATGCGCGGCGGCCGGACGCGAACCGGAGACCTGCAAACCACGGGAATCGGCGGCCGCGGTGCGGCTGACCAAACTGACGGACGAAGCGAGAAGAAAGAACGGGGAGAAAGTTCTATGCCAGCTTTGAAAGACCTGGAAGTGGGCGCGATGTTTTGGGCCGGGCGCGATCCGCTGGCGCGGATCAAGGCGATGGGCGTGCGCTGCGGGCAGTTGGGAATCGGCGGCGATGTCGATCTGACGGGCGCGGCGGCCCAATGGAAGGCCGACCTGGAGCGGGAGGACTTTACGCTGGTCACGGTTTTCTGCGCCTATAATGGCGAAAGCTACGCCGATATTCCAACGGTGCAGCAGACGGTGGGCTTCATTCCTCCGGCCACGCGAGTGGATCGCGAGGCGCGCACCAGGGAAGTTAGCGATTTCGCCGCGGCGATTGGAGTGAAGAGCATCGCCTGCCACATCGGCTTCGTTCCCGAAGACGCCGCGGATCCCGATTACGCCGCGGTGCGCGAAATGGTGCGCCGCATCTGTGACCATGCGGCGGCGCATGGCCAGACGTTCGCGCTTGAGACAGGGCAGGAGCCTGCCCACGTGCTGATGCACTTTCTGAAGGATGTGGATCGCGACAATATCGGCATCAACTTCGATCCGGCCAACATGATTCTTTACGGTACCGGCGACCCGATTGAAGCGCTGGGCATTCTGGCGCCCAAGGTGATCAGCGTCCACGCCAAGGATGGCGATTGGCCGCCGAAGGACGCCCCCGGCGCTCTGGGCACGGAGCGTCCGCTGGGACAGGGCTCAGTGGGCATGGAGCGTTTTGTGGCGAAGCTGAAAGAAATCGGATACAAAGGCCCGCTGAACATCGAGCGGGAAGCAGAAAACCTGGAAGAGCGCTACGCCGACATGGAAATGGCGGTAAGGCTTCTGCGAGGGTTGGCTTAGGCCCGCCCGGTCCTGCGAAACCGGCGAGCGATGATGCCGCTGAGGGCGCGCACCGCGGGCTCCAGTTCGGGTACACCGAGCTTGCGGCAGAAACCGTAAAAGACCAGCATTCCGATGGGGATGGACACGGCGATGTCCACCAGGAAGGCGGCGCGGGTGAGGCCGAGCCAGCCGAGAATCAAATGGTTGGACAACGTCACCGCGGCGCCCATCAGCACGGCCGCGAGGGACACTTTCGCCACACTGGCCGCCAGATCCCGTCCATACACGCCGCCAAGCTTCGTGCGCAGCAACAGGAACAGGGCAATGGAGCTGAACAGGGCCACGATGGAAGTGGAGAATGCAAGACCGGCATGTCCGAAACCAACCCAGCGGATCATCGCCGAGGCGGCCACGTAGTTAATCACCACCGAGAACAGGCTGATCAACATCGGCGTGCGCGAGTCATTGAGCGCGTAGAAGGCGGGCGCCAGCACCTTTACCGCGGCGTAGCCGATGAGACCCACGGCAAACCATGACAACGCCGAGGCGGTCTGCTGCGTATCGTGAAGCTGGAACATGCCGCCCTGATAGATCGATCCGATGATGGACTGCCCCAGCACCACCAGACCCACCGAGGACGGCACGGTGAGCAAAAACACCGTAGCCAGGGATCGTGACAGGGTGCGCCGGAATTCTTCGAAGTTGCCGCTGGCCGCGCTGCGCGAGATGGACGGCAATGTCGCCGTCGCCATCGCCACGCCGAACAACCCGAGCGGAAGTTGCATGAAGCGGAACGCGTATCCCAGCCAGCTCACGGGCCCATCACCAGCGAGCGAGGAGGCGAAGTAGGTGTTCACCATCACGTTGATCTGCACGGCGGCGTTGCCGAGGATGGCGGGCCCCATCAGGCGAATGATGCGGCGGAGACCAGGATCGGCCCAATCGATGAGGGGGTGAAACGTGAAGCCGGCTTTCCAGAGGCTGGGGATCTGCCAGGCAAGCTGCAGGCCGCCGCCCAGCACCACCCCGAACGCCATGCCATGGATGGGCGTGATGTTGAGGTGCGGTCCCAGCCAGAAGCCCAGCCCCAGGCCGAAGGTCACCGAACCGATGTTGAACATGGTGGACGCCATGGCGGGAATTCCGAACACGCCGGTGGCGTTCAGAATCCCCATCGCCTGCGCGGCCAGCGCCACCAGCAGCAGGAAGGGGAACATGATGCGCGTCATGGTGACGGCGAGTTCGAACTTACCGGGCGTCTGATGGAAACCGGGCGCCAGCAGATTGACCAGCGCGGGCGCGAAGACGGCACCCAACACGCAGATGCCGCCCACTACAAGGAAGATGGCGGTGGCCACCAGGTTGGAAAGGCGCGCGGCGTCTTC
>JANRLE010000078.1:0-23252 GCA_033762895.1 Bryobacteraceae bacterium
GGATCGGGGCCGGCTGGTTTTGCGGTCGGCCATTGTGCCGAAAAGCGGGTCGAAGCTGTATCTTGCCGAAGGCTACGATCTTTGGCGCATCAGCGAGGAGACAGCCACTGCCCGGCCGGTGGCCGAGTTCATGATTCACGGTCAGGGTCAGCGTTTCGTCGATCCTGGCGGCGTTCCCCAGGGCCCTCTGGTAAAGCAGGATGCCGGGCAGATCGTGATTGCCATCGGTCAGGCCACTGATCTGGCAGAGCCGGGCTCCTGGGCGAAACTGCTCCACGGACTTCTGAGCTACAGCAACGGATTCATCATCGATGCGGCAGGCCGGAAGTTGGGACTTTGCAGCGGCGCGGATCAGACGCTACGTGTGCTTGGCGCGGCGGCGTTTCGCCATCCATCCCTGGTTCTCCAACGTTTGGAATAATCCGCACGAACCGCTCTGGCAGTACTTCACCACGCTTCCCGAGCAAGCGAAGGTGGAGTCGGGCATCGCTCTGAGCGCCTTTGCGATTGCTGAGGTGAACGGCTATTTTTCAAGCAGGCTGGACAATCTGAATGTGGCGCCGCCGGAACTGTTGGGCGCCGCAAGTATCGGGCGCAGCCTGGCGGAGCGCTTGACCGATGTCCGGGGATTTCGCGTGGAGCCCTTCACCAAGGCCGAGTTCTCGAAGTTACTCGGGTCTGTGCAGGACAGGTTCTGACCAGATGAATCGGTCCACCAGCGCGGCGCGCCCTCCCGTTACCTGCGGGCGGAGCCAGGCGACAGGTGTATCCCCCTGCAGTCCAGCCGCCCACTCTTCCTGAATTGACCCGGTAGCCACATCCTGATCATAGAGGAGACGCTCACTCGGATCCGCGTCGATGCCGTCGAAATTGACGAATTTCAGTTGCGGGAGGGCAACACGCCAATCGCGGACCAGACCGCTGACATCCTCGCGCGTGAGTTCGCCGTTGCCAGCGATTGACAGCCATCGTAAGGTGGAAAGCTCCGCCCAGTTTACGTCCTTCACCTGAGCGCCTGTCAGATTCAGGCACTCGATTGAGAGCGAACGCAGATTGCGTCCTTTCAGGCAGTGGCAGACCTCTGATAGCGTATGCTCACCCAGACTTCGCACATTGACGTGGCGGATCGGAGCCCAGCGTAAAATCTCCTCGCCAGCTTCGACAATGCGGAAACCGGGCGCATCCAGCAACTCCAGAAGTCCGCGGTGGTAATGTCCATACTGCGGAACGGGAAGGCCCAGTTTGCGCCAGAGGGGATGGACCCAGTGAGCGCCATGTTCCTGCCAAAGGCGCTGAGCCTGGCGCAGAAGTCCGAAGCCACCCGGTGTGTCGAGTGCTTGCGCCAAATCGGCCATCCGCAACTGGATGCGAATGAACTCGGCCTGCGCGCGGGTTCGCGGGTCCTTGTCGAGTTCCTGGGCGAATCGAAGCCGAAGGCCGTCATTGTCCGGATCCTTTACGATCGCCTGGAGCAGCCTCTCGTAGTCCCACTCGAGGGCAATTCCCGGTCCCGTTGTTTCCTCCCGTTCGAAAAATCGAATTAGTCCATCCCCAGATCAGTTCATCGGCACCAGGGGACCACGGCTTTAGCTTCTTCAGTCAGATTACCAACACTAGCTTGCATCCGGTTTCGTGTTAACCATAGAGGAAATGCCCACGGCGTTTCTGCGCACGTTGCGCTCCTTTGAAACCGACACGTTCGGCCGGTCCGCCCTCATCCTGAGTCTGGGTGCGGCGATCCTGGGCGGATGGGGCGCGTGGTGTGTGCTGGGGCGTATCACACTCTACGAAATTTCCGATTCGGCGCGGCTCGAGGTGGACCGCGCCAATTACGCCGTACAATCGCCGATGTTGGGGCGGATCACCGCCACTTACCTTTCGCTTGGACGCCAGGTGATGCCGGGCGATCCGCTGGTGGAATTGGATGCCAGCGCCCAGCGTCTGCAACTGCGCGAGGAGCAGACGCGGCTGGCCGTGGTGACGCCGCAATTGGAGTCGCTGCGCAGGCAGGTGGCGGCGGAAGACTCCGCGCGCGAGGATGAACGCCGCGCCACCGAATCGGCCGTTGAGGAAGCGCGGGCGCGGACACGGCAATCGGAAGCTCCGGCCCAATACAACAGCGCCGAAGAGAAGCGCCTGCGCGAGTTGCGCGACCTCGGCCTCATCGCCCAGCGCGAGTACGAAAAGGGGCGGGCCGACGCGCTTGAGACGCAGCGCTCGGTGGAGCGTGAGAAGATCGCCGTCGAACGGATTGGCCGTGAACAGCGCACCCGGGAGACCGATCGCGAAGCGCGGATACGAGGTCTGCACACGGAGATTTCCAGGCTCGAAGGACAGGCCGCCACCAGTCGCGCAATCATCTCCACGCTTCAGAATGAGATCGAACTCCGCGTGATCCGCGCGCCGATTGCCGGGAAGCTGGCCGAGGCCGCCATCCTTCGCGTTGGCGCGGTGTTAAAAGAAGGCGACAAAATCGGAGTGATTGTGCCGGGCGGCAAGGTGATCGTGGTGGCGCAGTTCTCCCCTCCGGCGGCGCTGGGCCGCGTGGCGCCCGGCCAATCGGCGCAGGTGCGGCTGGAAGGCTTTCCGTGGATGCAGTGGGGCACGGTGCCGGCCGTGGTAGAGCGTGTGGCGGGGGAAGTGCGGGATGGGGCGGTGCGTGTGGAGCTTGGTATCGACACTTCAGGCAACGTTCGAATTCCGCTGCAGCACGGCTTGCCTGGCACGGCGGAGGTAGCCGTCGAACGCATCAGCCCGGCGTCGCTGATTCTGCGCACGGCCGGTTCGCTGCTGGCCGCGCCTCGCAGCGCTTACGCCGTTTCACCGCAGCCATAAAGAAAGGACGATGTGGGGCGGCGCTTTCTTGTTCCGGAAGTAATCCAAACCTCGGCCATGGACTGCGGTCCGGCGTCGCTGAAGGCGTTGCTCGAAGGGCACGGAATCCACGTCAGCTACGGGCGGCTGCGCGAAGCCTGCCAGACGGAAGTGGATGGCACTTCCATTGATTCGCTTGAAACTGCGGCCGTTGCCCTCGGTCTGGAAGCAGCGCAGATCATGGTGCCGGCCGATTTTCTCTTCGAGCCGGAAGTGAAGGCGTTACCGTCGCTGATTGTGGTCCGCAACGCCGATGGCTCCACGCACTTTGTCATCTTCTGGCGCAGGCACGGCCCGCTGGTTCAGATCATGGACCCGGGACTGGGGCGGCGCTGGGCCAGCGTTCGCTCTCTTCGCAATGACCTGTTCGTCCACACGCAATCGGTGCCGGCTGTGGACTGGAACGAATGGGCGGCCGGCGATTCGTTTTCTAAACCGTTGGCGAGGCGGCTGGCCAAGCTTGGCGCCGACCTGTCACTGATCGGACGTGTCCGGCTCAACCGGTTGGATGCGGCGGCGCGCATGACGGCGGCGCTGGTGGATTGCGGCGCGCTCAGGCGCGGCCGGGAAGCCGGGGCGCTGGTGGCGAGGCTCGCCGAGGGGTCCCATGAGATCCCGAACGAATACTGGTCGGCGGCGCCCGATCCGGACAACGAAGAGAACGTGCTGCTGCGCGGCGCGGTGCTGATCCAGGTGACGGGGCGCGCGGCCGTTTCTGAATCGCTGCCGGCGGATCTTGCCGCCGCATTGCGCGAAAAACCCGTCCGGCCGGGGCTGGCCCTTCTGCGCGATTTCATTTTTGACGGGTTCGTTCCGATTTTTTTCATCACCCTGGCGCTAGCGGTTGCCACCAGCGGCGTGGTGGTGGACACCGTGTTGTGGCGCGGCTTTCTCAACATGGCAAGGGAACTTGTGACGGCCGGGCAGCGGGCGGCGGCGCTGACGCAGATGGTTGCCTTCGGGCTGGGGCTGCTGGTGATGGACTTTGCGCTGGCGGGAAGCCTGCTGCGGTTGGGGCGGCGGCTGGAAGTGAGGCTGCGGCTGCGGTTTCTGGAGAAGATCCCGCGGCTGGGCGACCGCTACTTCCAGAGCCGGCCGAGTTCGGACATGGCGCAGCGCGTACACAACGTTCAGATGCTGCGCACCGCGCCGGCGCTGGCGTCGCAATTCTGGCGGGCGGCGGTGCAGTGCGCGGCCACATTAGGGGCAATCGGATGGCTTTATCCGGATGCTCTGCCTCTGGCGCTGGTGGCCGCGTTGGGCGCTTTTGGAATCCCGCTGGCGGTGCAGCCTTCCCTGGCCGGGCGCGATTTGAAAGTGCGCACGCACGCGGGCGCCCTGACGCGCTATTACCTGGATGCGCTGCTGGGATTGACGGCCATCCGGGCCCATGGAGCCGACCGCGCCGTGCGCCATGAACAGCGTGTGTTGTTGACCGAGTGGGCGCGCGCCGGGCTGCGTCATCACAGCGTGATTGTCGCGGTGGAATCGCTGCAGTTCGCCGCGGCGCTTGCTGTGGCGGCGTGGTTGATCTGGACGAGCCTGGAACGCTCCACCGATGCCGGTGGTCTGCTGCTGTTGATTTACTGGGTGCTGAGTCTGCCACTGATGGGGCGGGAGGCGGCGGCTATTGCCTGGCAATATCCGCTGCTGCGCAACACGGCACTGAGAGTGGCCGAACCGCTGGGCGCGCCGGAAGAGCCGCTGGTGACGGGGCGGGCGGAGCGGCGGGTCGAGCGCGGCGTGGCGCTGCGCTTTGACCACGTTTCGGTGCAGGCGGCGGGCCATCGCATCTTGGAGGACGTGGACCTGGAGATTCCAGCGGGGGTGCATGCCGGCATCGTGGGGCCGTCGGGCGCCGGCAAGTCGAGTTTTGTGGGATTGCTGCTGGGGTGGCACCGGCCGGTGGCGGGCGTGGTGAGCACCGATGGGCAGGTGCTGGACGCGGCGGCGCTCGATGGGTTGCGCCGGCAAACGGCGTGGGTGGATCCGCAGGTGCAGATCTGGAATCGCACGTTGTTTGAGAATCTGCGCTACGGCGCCGGCCAGGAGGCCCCCGCGGCGATGGACCGGCTGCTGGAGCAGGCCGAACTGCAGACGGTGGTGGAACGTCTGCCCGATGGACTGCAGACGGTTTTGGGCGAAGGCGGCGGGCTGGTGTCGGGTGGCGAGGGCCAACGGGTAAGGCTGGGAAGGGCGATGGGGCGCACAGGTGTCCGGCTGGTGATTCTCGATGAACCGGCGCGCGGGCTGGATCGCAGCCGGCGGCGGGCGATGATCGAACGGGCACGCGAGCGATGGAAAGACGCCACCCTGCTTTGCATCACGCATGACGTGAGCGACACGCTGGGCTTTGAGCGTGTGCTGGTGATTGAAGACGGGCGGGTGGTGGAGGACGGAGCGCCGGCGGAGTTGGCGGCGGGCGAATCGCGCTACCGGCAGTTGCTGGACGCCGAGGATTCGGTGCGCAGAGGCTTGTGGGCCAGCGCGAACTGGCGGAGGCTGCGCCTTTCCGATGGCCGGCTGGTGGAGGAAAGGAGCCCGGTACGTGCGGGACAGGATCACTGAGGCACTCTGGGAGCGCGCGCAACTGCCGCATTTGATGGAAGCGCTGGGCGCCCGGGCCGGCCTTTCGCCCAGGCATGGGCGGACGCCGAAGGCTCCGGGCCCCGATCCGGCCCTGGCGGCGTGGTTTGAATCGGCGGCCGCCATCCTGGGACTGGAAGCGGCGCCAATGGATATGCGCGGCTTCCGGGTGGAACAGACGCTGCGCGCGGCCGCGCCGGCGGTGATCCCGATGGAACAAGGCTCGCTTGCGCTGTTGGAAGCGGGGGCGCGCTTCGTCACGTTGTTGCGGCCGGATCTTTCGACGGTGCGGGTGGGGATGGACAAGTTGCGGCGCAGGTTGTGTCACCAGATGGAATCGCCGCACCGGGAAGAGGCGGAACGGCTGATGGAGGAGTGCGGCATCGCGGCATCGCGGCGTGGGAAAGCGGTGGAGGCGATGCTGCGCGAGCGGACGCGCTATCAGGTTGCAGGTGTGGCGTATGCGCTGCGGCGCCCGCCCGGAGCCGGGTTTCTGCGGACGGCGCGGACGGCGGGATTGACTCGCGATGTGGCGATGCTGCTGGCGGCGCACTCGGCCGAATACCTGTTGCTGGTGGCTTCGTGGTGGGTGCTGGGCCGGGGTGTGCTGCAGGGGCGGATTGACTCGGGCGTGATGGCGGCATGGGCGCTGCTGCTGGCGTCGCTGATTCCATTCCGTATTGCCGCGGCGTGGCTGCAGGGGCGGATCGCCATCGGCTTTGGCGGGTTGTTGCGGGAACGGCTGCTGGACGGCGCGTTAAAGCTGCGGCCGGACGAAGTGAAGCACGAAGGGGCGGGCGCGTTTCTGGGGCGCGCGATCGAGGCCGAGCAGGTGGAAACGATGGCCATCTCCGGCGGCGTGCTGGCGGGCCTTACGATGCTGGAGGTGATGCTGAGCCTGGCGCTGCTGATATTCGGATCTGGAGATCTGATGGTGGCGGCGGCGCTGGCGCTGTGGTTGGGGATTGCCGGCTTTCTGGCGCGGCGCTATTACTCGCTGCGGATGGAATGGACGGACTTACGGCTGCGCATGACCGGCGATCTGATTGAGGCGATGACAGGACATCGCACGCGCCTTGCGCAGCAGCCGCCGGAGGAGTGGCACGAGGAAGAAGATCGGGCTCTGGGGCGTTACCTGGCGGTGTCGAAAGAAATGGACACGGTGCACGCGCGGCTGATGGGCGGAGTGCCGCGCGGATACCTGGTAACCAGCCTGATGGCGATGGCGCCGGAGTTTCTTGCAGTGGCGCCTTCCACACCGAAACTGGCTGTTTCCTTAGGCGCGGTGATCATCGCGTGGCAGGCGTTCCGGCGGATGGCGGGCGGATTGGCGCAGCTTTGCGGAGCGGCGATCTCATGGCGGTCCGTGGCGGACCTGTTCCATGCCTCGGCGCGCGAGGAAGACGGTCCCGCGGCGGCCGAACCATCGGGTGAAGCGGAGATGGTGCTATCGGCGCGTGATGTGTCGTTTCAATACGCGGCGGGTGGACGGCTGGTGTTTTCGGGAGTGAGCGTGGACATACGGCCGGGAGACTGGCTGCTGTTGGAGGGAGCCTCGGGGGGCGGCAAGTCGACGCTGGTATCAGTGCTGACGGGGCTGCGGCGGCCTACGGGCGGGCTGATTCTGGCCGGTGGGCTGGACTTGCAGACGCTGGGGGGAAGGCAGTGGCGGAGGCGGATCGCCGCGGCGCCGCAGTATCACGAGAATCACGTGCTGGGAAATACGTTCGGATTCAACCTGCTGATGGGGCGGGGATGGCCGGCCAAGGAGGCGGACCTTCGGGAGGCGGAGGAGGTTTGCCGGGAGTTGGGCTTGGGGCCGCTTCTGGAGCGGATGCCGGGCGGATTGTTTCAGATGGTGGGAGAAACGGGGTGGCAGTTGTCACAGGGTGAGCGAAGCAGGCTGTTTCTGGCGCGGGCGCTGCTGCAGAAGCCGGAACTGGTGGTGCTGGATGAGAGCTTCGCGGCGCTGGATCCGGAGAATCTGCGGCAGGCGCTGGAGTGTACGCTGCGGCGGGCCAGGACGCTGGTGGTGGTGGCGCATCCCTGACGCGCTATCGCAGCGTGGTTTCGGCGTTGAGCTTCGGGGCGGGGAACCGGCGCGGTGGGCTGCCGGGAACCTGTACTTCCACGTGATCGATGGCGGCGCCGCCGCCCAGTCCAAACAGCACACGCGGATCCGATGCGCTGAGATAGCTGGAATCGGTGTGCATGCGGCGCCACAGGGCAGGGGCGCCATTGCGGATCAGGCCGATGCGGGTTCCGGGCGCCTCATTGTAGCGCAGGGATACCCAGGGGCCGCGGTTGCCCACCTGGTTCAATAACAGACGCACGGGTCCGTTGTTATTGGTGACCAGGATGTCGGTATCACCGTCGTTGTCGATGTCGCCAAAGGCCGCCCCGCGGCTGACTTCCTTCAGCGCCATGGCGGCACCACCCTGCGCCGAGACATCCACGTAGCGCGCGCCCCGTTCGTTTCGCAGCAAAAGGTTGGTTTGCTGAAACGGGTACTTCTGGCCGCGTAACTCTTCCATCAAAGTGACGGCGCCGTTGGCGATGAAGATGTCGAGCCAGCCGTCGTGATCGTAGTCGAACCAGCCGGCGCCAAAGCCAGTGAAGGAATAAGTGCCGGGACGCAGGCCGGTGCTGAGCGAAACATCCTGATACAGCATGGGGCCTTCGCGGCGGAACAGCGTGGCGCCTTCGCGGGTGAGGTTGACCACGAACAGATCATCGTCGCCGTCGTTGTCATAGTCGCCGGCTGAGACGCCCATGCCGGCTTTGGCGATGCCGTCCTCGGAATAGGCCGCTCCGGATGCGAGACCCTGCTCCCGGAAGGTCCCGTCCTTCTGATTGACCCAGAGGATGTTGGCGGCCGAGTCGTTGGCGACGTAGAGATCCACCCAGCCGTCGGAATTGGCGTCAATGACGGTGACGCCGAGGCCGGGCCCGCGCGCGGCGGTAATGCCGGCGGGTTGGGAGACGTCCTGGAACTTGCCGCCGAGGTTACGGAAAAGCGAGGCGTTGACGGCGTTGTAGACGCGTGGCGTGCAGTAATCGCGTTCGCCGGTGGGGGCGAAGCACTGCTTATTGTTGGTGAGGGCGAAGTCGACGTAGTTGAGGACGAAAAGATCCAATTGTCCGTCGCGGTCGTAATCGAGGAACGCGGCCGAGGTGGACCAGCGGGGATCGGCGGTTCCGGTCTGTGCGGTGACGTCGGCGAACGTACCGTCGCCTTTGTTGCGGTAGAGGGCGTTGGCGCCGAAGGCGGTGACGTAGAGATCGGTGAAGCCGTCGTGATCGAAGTCGGCCGTGGCGGCGCCCATGCCATAGCCTTTGTGGCCGCACTTGCACGCTTCGGTGACGTCAGTGAAGTGAAGCC
Source organism: Bryobacteraceae bacterium (assembly GCA_033762895.1). GTDB lineage: Bacteria > Acidobacteriota > Terriglobia > Bryobacterales > Bryobacteraceae > CADEFT01. The sequence goes on from JANRLE010000078.1 coordinate 8,843, forward strand.
TGCCCGATGGAATCAGGCCGTTGCGGAAAAGGCGGCTGCCTGTCTCAGAGCTTTGGATGAGGTAGACGTCCAGGTCGCCGTCGTTGTCGTAATCGAACAGGGCGCCGCCCGCGCCCATGATTTCGCTGAGGTGGAACTGGCCGCTGAGCCCGGGATCGTGCTGGAAGACAAGGCCGGACTCGGCGGCGGCTTCGCGAAAGATGTCCGTCTTGGGCGCCTGGGAGCAGCCGGCCATGACCAGCAGAGTGAGCATGGGCCAACGCATCAGCGCGCCATCCTTTTTTCGAGGGCAGCCAGGTCGCGTTCGATTTGCCGCAGCAGGGGGGACTGCCGGCTATCGAGGGCCATTTGCCTCGCCTGGCGGAGGCGGTCCAGGGCTTCCGGCGCGCGGCCCGAGTTGGCGTAGGCGGCGCCGAGGGCATAAAGATAGCCGGGGGTTCGCTGGTCGATGGGCTGCAGGGTTTTTTCGAGATGGGCGACGGCTAGCGGGTAGTTGTTGCGCGCGATGAGGACGCGGGCGAGGTTGAAGTGTGACTCGCGGTGGCTGGGATTGATGGAGAGCGCCTTTTCAAAGTGAGCGGCGGCCTCGTTAAGGCGGCGTTCGGTCATGAGGATAAAGCCGAGGTTGTGATGCGCATCGACGTGCTGGGGATTGGCTTCCAGCGCGCGGGCAAACATGGCGCGGGCTTCGTTGACGCGATTGCCCGAAAGGAGCAGAACGCCGTAGTTGTAGTGCGCGTCGGCGAAGGCGGGATCGATGGCGGCGGCCTTACGGTAATGCTCTTCGGCTTCGGCGGCGCGGTTGGTGCGGCCGTAGAGGGAGATGAGATTGACGTGAGCCTGAGCGATGCGGGAATCAAGTTCGACGGCGCGCAGGTTGAGCGCGATGGCTTCGTCGAGCTTGCCCTGGGCTTCCAACTCCGCGCTGCGGCGGATGAAGCTGGTGGCGTTGACGGTGAGGGCGCCGAGTTCGGCCATGTAGCGGTCCTCAGTGGGCGGGACCTCAAGTTTGTGCAGTTCGTAGGATTTCAGATGGGCGGCGGCGCCGTCGGGGCGGCCGGCCTGCCGGAGCGCGAGGGCAAGGGCGTAATGGGCGGCTCCGTAGTTGGGGAAGGCGGCGAGGGCCTTTTCAAAGGCCGGGATGGCGTCGCTCGAGCGGTTCTGGGCGGCGCGGGCGCGGCCGAGTTCGTACCAGGCGGCGGCGGATAACGAATCGCCCGCCAGCGCTTTTTGGATCAGGGGTTCGGCCTCCGATGGCTTGCCGGCTTCGAGCAGCAGGCGGCCGAGGTTAAGCTGCGCCTGCGGATAGGGATCCAGGCGAAGGGCGCGCCGGTAGGTTTCCATCGCCTGCTCGCGCTGGCTGAGTTCGATCTGGACGTGGGCCAGGTAGTAGGGCCAGGCGAAGTTGCCAGGATCGAGAGCTTCGGCGCGCTGGTAGCAGGCGCGGGCGGCGGTAAGCTGCTGATGCGCGTGCAGCACCATGCCGAGACGGCCGGAGGCGGCCGGGTCGCGGGGATTGGCGCGGGCGGCGGTGAGAGCCTTCTCGACTTCGGCGCGGATGAGGGGCTGGAAGTTGGCGGTGTCGATTTGGGGGAGGGCGGGGATAGTCTTGGAGCAGGCGGCCAGCAGGAGAAAGACGGGGAGGATGCGGTAGTGATTCGGCACGGGTCCTTGGAATCAGTTTACGGTAATGTGGGGAAGGAGAATTCGCATGAAGAAGGTAGCGCGTCTGCTGCTGGCGGCGTTGGTGACGGCGGTGGCCAGCGCGGCGGTACGTGTGGACAAGCTCAACTACAAGGGATGGCCCAACAGCTATCGGGTGAGCAATGGCGAAGTTGAACTTGTGGTGACAGGCGATGTGGGGCCGCGGATCATGCGGTTCGGTTTCGCAGGCGGGCAGAACCTGCTGAAGGAGTTCCCTGAGCAACTGGGCAAGAGCGGCGAAGCGAAGTTCCAACTGCGGGGCGGCCATCGCGTGTGGAAAGCGCCGGAAGACCCGGTGGCCACGTGGGCGCCGGACAACGTCGCCGTGGAGGTGACCCTGACCCCGTCAGGCCTGGTGGCGCGCGAACCCGTGGAGCCGCTGACAGGACTGCAGAAGGAAATTGGCGTGGAGATGGCGGCGAGCGGGACGGGCGTAACCCTCACGCACCGCATCTTCAACAGGGGCCTGTTCCCGCTGGAGTTTGCCGCATGGGCGCTGACGATGATGGCGCAGGGCGGGGTGGCCATCACCGGGTTTCCTCCGCGAGGCAGGCATCCGGAGATGCTGGAGGCGACCAATCCGCTGGTGATGTGGGCGTACACGGACCTCTCCGACCGGAGGTGGATTTTCACGAAGAAGTACCTGCTGCTGCGCCAGGATCCGAAAAACGCGGAGCCGCAGAAACTGGGCCTTTATCACCCGGCGACCTGGGCCGGATATCTGCTCAACGGCGAGTTATTTTTGAAGCGGTTCCGTCCGGGGCCGGCCGCGAGTCATCCGGATTTCGGCTGCTCCTTTGAGACGTTTACGAACGCGGATTTCCTGGAGATCGAGACGCTGGGTCCGCTGACCAAGACGCCGCCCGGCGGGAGTGTGACCCACGTGGAGCAATGGAGTCTGCACAAAGGAATCAGGGTGGCGGAGTATTCCGATGCGGAGCTTGACCGGGTGATGCTGCCGCTGACCCGCTAAAGGGCTACAGGATTTTCGGCGTGCTCCAGTGCGTGCGATACCTGCGGGCGACATAGTGATTCGCCTCGGAGTCGGCAAGCACGGTCTCTGATCCGGCATCGAAGCGGAGGTTGCGGCCGGTGCGGGCGACGATGTTGCCGAGGTGGCAGGGAAGGCACGAAAGGTGTCCGATGCCGATGTCGGCGTTGGGCAGCTTGCGCGACCGGACGCAGTCGGCAAAATTGCGCTGATGGTGTTCATCTCCATCGGTGCCGGGGGCGGGATTATCGTGGTGGATCATCTTGCCGTCCGCGTCGAAGACCTTAAATCCCCAACGGTTGTTCCAGCGGCCGATGTGCACCTGGCCCTGGGTTCCGTAGACCGCCACGCCGTTGTCGATGTCTTCGAGCGGATAAGGCGTCCAGATCCGCATCTCCCATAGCAGCGCCTTGCCACCGTAGTCGAAGGTGATGTTCATGGTGTCGGGCGTCTGCTGGTCATCGTCGAAGAACAGCTTGCGGCCCATGCCGCTGGCGGCCACCGGATAGGTGACGCCGAGCGCCCAGCGGGCGATGTCGATCTGATGGGCGCCGTCGTTTCCGATGTCGCCGGTTCCGAAGTGCCAGTGCCAATGCCAGTTGTAGTGGAAGCGGTTTTCGTTGAAGGGAATCCAGGGCGTGGGGCCGAGCCAGGTCTCATAGTCAACGCCGGCTGGTACCGGGCCATCGTCCTTGTGTCCGATATTCTTGCGGAGCTGAATGTTCCACGCCTTGGCCATCAGCACATTGCCGATCTTGCCGGAGCGCACGTATTCAATGGCGCGGATGGTGGAAGGGCGGCTGCGGGATTGGGTGCCCAGTTGGACGATGCGGTTGTTGCGGCGCGCGGCGTCGATCATCAGGCGGCCTTCGCGCAGGTTGTGGGAGGCGGGTTTTTCGACGTACACGTCCTTGCCCGCGTCACAGGCGAGGATGGTGGCGGGCGCATGCCAGTGATCGGGTGTGGCGATGTAGACGGCGTCGACGTTTTTGTCGTCGAGCACGCGGCGCATGTCGGCGGACTGGCCCGGGGCGGGTGAACCGGAATCGGTGACGAGTTTTGCTGCGCGTTCCAGGTTTGCCTGATCGACATCGCAAAGATGCACGATGCGCGCGCCGGGGAGTTTGACGACGGCATTGGTGAGCGCGCGTCCGCGTCCGCCGAGGCCGATCATGCCGATTCTCACGGTATCGCTGGCGGGGGTGCGGGTTTGGGCGGCAAGACCGGCGGTGACGGCGGCGCCGAAGAAATAGCGGCGGTTCATAGTGGTCCTCCATTCTCGATTCGGGCTTGCGGGAGGGCGTTTCGGATGGCAGCGAGGCCGGAAGGCGTGATGCCGGAGCCTTCGAGATCCAGCCATTTCAGGGACTTCAGCGCGGAGAGGGCGGGGATCGCCTCGTCGTTCAATTTCTGACACTGATACAGGCTGAGTTGTTGGAGCTGCTTCATGGCGGCCAGCGGGGCCAGTCCACGGGCGGAGAGACTGGTTTGTCCCAGGTCGAGGCTGGTGAGCGCGGCAAGCGTGGCGAGCTTGCCCATACCAGCGTCGGTGATCTTGCTGCCGCGCAGGTTGAGCGACTGGAGATTCCTGAGCTGACCGATGGTTTCAAGGCCACGGTCAGTGACGGAGGCGGCCCAGACGCCGGAGTCCGTGCGTTGCCCGCCGGCCAGATCGAGCGAGGTGAGATTGGGCGTGAGGCGAAGAAGGTTGAGGCCGACGTCCGTGACTTTGTTGCCGCCGGCGGCGATGTGCCTGAGGTTGGGGATGGTGGTGAGAGGTTCGAAGCCGCCGTCGGTATAAAGCGAGTAGCCAACATCGAGCCATTCGAGCGAAGGATGATTGGCGAGTTGGGCGACGCCGAGATCGGTGACCTTTGTGCCGCGCAGGTTGAGGCGCTTGAGCTTCTTCCAGTTGCGCATGACGACCAGCGCGCCGTCGCCGGTTTGTTCGGTGTAGTAGAGGTTCATCTCTTCGACGTTGGCCAGATCCTTGAGGGCGGGGAAGCCGAGGTCGGTGATACGGGTGTGGGAGAGGTCGAGCTTCTGCAGCGTGCCGATGGCGCCGATGGAGCGAAGGTCGGAGTCTTCGAGCCAGGAACTGCGGAAGTTGAGCGCGGTGATTTCGCTGCGCTCGTTGCGGATGGCGGCGCCGCCGAGGCGTGCGATCCAATCGTCTCCGGTGGCGGCGATGAGCGCGATCAGCGGGATGAGGGCGAGGGAAAAACGCATCAGCTTTTTCTCCGGTTGGGGAGTGAGGATTCAGGGTCGTAGACGATTTGCGTCCGGGGCAGGGCTTTTTTCAATTCGGCGTGGGCCTTTTCGCTGACCAGCGTGTGATAGAGGTTCAGGTAACGCAGGCCGGTCATAGCCTTCAAAGTGTCCAGTGACTTGTCGGTGACGGTGGCGCTGTCCAGGCGCAACTCCGACAGTTCGGGCATTGCGGTCTGAATGGAAACGAGGGCGGCGTCGGTGATCTGCGTGTAGTCCAGGTTCAATGTGCGCAACGCGGTGAGCTTCAACAGAGAGGGGACGCCCTTGTCGGTGAGACGGGTGCGGGCGATTTCAAGACGGCGAAGGCGGGTGAGCGATTCCAGGGCGGGCAGTGATTTATCGGTGAAGCGGCAGTAGCTGAGGCGCAGGTCTTCAAGGGTGGTGAGGGGCTTGAGGTGATCCATGCCGGCGTCGCCGAGATCGGTGGAGGTGAGATCGAGCATGCGGATTCCGGTGAGGGCGGCGAGGGCCGGCATTCCTTCATCGGTGATGTTGGTGTAACCGGCGCGCAGGCTCCGGAGCGCGGGCAGGGCGGTGACGGCGGCGAGGCCTTTGTCGTCCAACTGGGCGCCGGAGAGTTCGAGTTCTTCGAGTGCGGCGAGCGGGGGGAAGTTCGCTCCGGTGACGGGCGTGTTGTTGGCGATGAGGCGGCGGAGGTTCCTCAGCGTGGCGAGTTCGGCAAGGCCTTTGTCGGTGACGAGGGTCTGGCTGAGTTCGAGTTGTTCGAGGGTGGCGATGCGGGCGATGGACTTCATGCCGAGGTCGCCGGCTTCAGTTGTGTTGAGGCTGAGTTTCTTGAGGGCGGGCAGCGCGGTGAGGTGTTCAAGCTGAGCGTCTGTGATGGGGGTGCGGGAAAGATCGGCTTCGCGCAGAACGCCTTCGGCAAAGACGGGGCGTCCGCCGAGGCTGGTGATCCATGCGGCGATGGCCTGGGGGGAACTGGCCGCGGGCTTGCTCTGGCGGAGTTCGCGGGATGCGGTTTGGGGCGTGGCGTCCTGGAAGGCGATGCGGCAATTAGGGACGGCTTTGCGGAAGGAATCGATGCCGCCGGAGGAAACGCGGGTGTAGCGAAGATCGAGCTCACGCAGGCGCTTCAACGATTCCAGGCGCTTCAGTCCGGTGTTGGTGATCTGGGAGCGGTAGAGGATCAGCTCTTCGAGATCCGGAAGGCCGGCGAGGACCTCCACTCCTTCGTCGGTGATCTGCGCGCCGAGCAGATCGAGGCGGCGGAGCTTCTTTGCATTGGCGAGGTGGCGGAGTCCGGAATCGGTGATGCGCGCACCGTAGAGATCGAGTTCCTCGAGCCCGGTGAGTCCCGCGAGGTGAGGCATGCCGCGGTCAGTGAGCAATACGTCGCGGAGCTGGAGTTCGCGGAGCCTGGTGAGTTTGGCGAGGTATTGCATGCCGTCATCGCCGAAGGAGGCGTAGTTGAGATCGAGGCGTTCGAGATTGGTGAAGGCGGCGAGCGATTCGCCCTTGACGCGGGACTGGGTGAGGCGCAATTCGCGCAGGCCGGTGAGGCCTTTCAGATAGGCGAGTCCTTTGTCCTGCACGTTGATGTTGGTGAGGAAGTGGAGCGAGAAGTGGAGCTTTTCGAGCTTTGAGAGGCCGGCGAGGGGTTTGAACTCGTCGTTGGCGTCCAGGCGGCTGCCGGCGCCGGGATTGAAGATGGGGCCGGGGAGGAGGAGTTCGCGGAGTTCGGTGAGTGTGGCGAGGCGCGTCAGTTCCTTGGGATCGATGGTGGTTCCGATGAGGTCGACGGCTTCCAGCCGGAAGGCGGATGCGGGCAGAGCGGAGAGGTGCTGGATGATGGCGGGCTGTCCGGCGATGCGTACGCGGCCGTTGTTGCGGATGATCCACTCGGCGGCGGCGCGGTCATCCTGGGCGGGCAAATGGCTGGCCGCCAGCGCAAGAAGCAACAGTGTCCGTGACATTTGTTTCCTATTCTATCTGGCCCGGAGGACGGGCCAATGGGTTTCGATGCCCTGGGCGCGGAGTTCATCCTGGAAGGCGGCGAGGAGCTTGGGTTGATTGCGGATGTGGCGGGGCGGCTGGCGGAGACGGACGCAGTGGGCGGCCAGCATGCCGGCCGATTCGCCGATGTTCCATTCGACGGGGTGGAGACGGTAACAGCCGTTGGTGATGTGCGTGGTTCCGATGTTCTTGGACGCGGGGATGAGGTTTTCCATGCGTTTGGGAATGAGCGCGCCGAGCGGGATCTGGAAGGGGAGGGAGGAGACGTCGAGGTAGTTGTCGCCGGCGGTGGTGGGGTGAAGATCGATGCGGTAGCTGCCGATGCCGATGGAATCGTGGAAGGCCTGGGCGGTGGTCTGGTTGGGGCGGGCGGAGGCGGCGACGTGTTGTTCGGCGATGGTGAATTCGGCCTGGATGCGGCGGGCTTCGCGGATATAGGGATACATGGCGAGGCCGTCTTCGGTTCCGCAGAGGTCCGGACGGAGGCGCAGGCCTTTCCAGCCGTTGGTCTGCATCCAGTAGAGCAGTGAGAGGCTGAGTTGCCCGGCGCTGCGGACGTGATGCTGGAATTCGGCGTGGGGCACATCGATGAGGCGGCCGAGCCAGTAGTCGTTCTGAGGCCAGTTGATTAAGGACACGTCGGTCTGATGCGTTGGGGAGGCGAAGTTGGCGCGACTGGCGATGCGGCGGTAAAGCCAGAGATTGAGGGGGCCGGGGGACCGGTTGGCTTCCGTGGGGTCAAAGTGGAGGTCGCGCGGCTCAAGGGTTTGAGGATTGCTCATCTTCCAACTGAGCAGCTTGTCCGGCCAGGCGGGTTTGAGCTTAGGGATGTAGCCGCTCCAGAAGGCATACTCTTCCGGTTTGGCGATGGTGTGGTCTTCGCCGGGGCGATAGTCGATGCAGAAACAGACGGTGAAGGACTGTTCGTTGGCGGGCTGGGGAGTGGCTGGCGCCGAGGGCTCACCGGTCATCTTCTGCGATTCGAAGCCGGTGACGTATTCGGTTTTGGTGAGTGGGAGCAGATCGCCGAGTTCGGTTGCATCGATGAAGTATGAGGCGTTGAGGGTGTGCTCGCGGCCGCTGTGGAGGCTTTTGATGGTGACGGCGCGGACGCGGTCATTGCCGGTATCGGCGGCAGTGGGGATGTGGCGCGTGAGCAGGGTGAGTTGGCCGCTGGAAACGTAGGGCGCAAGGAGTGATTCAAAGACCTTGAGGGCGACGGTTGGTTCGCAGGCGAAATTGGAGACGAGACCGCCGCCGGGGTTCCAGGGGGTGCGCGCGCGAGCCTCTTCGGCGAGGGGGTAGTGGCGGCGGTAGTAGGCGCGGATGGAGTTGCGGAAATCGCGGTAGGCGCGGGTGGATCCGAAGGCTTCCATCCAGGGATGTTCGTCGAAGGCGGAGACGGCCTGGGAGGTCATCTGGCCGCCGATCCATGCGGTTTCCTCGGTTAGAACGACGCGCATGCCGTTGCGAAGGGCGGAGAGTGCGGCGGCGCAACCGCCGGTGCTTGCGCCGAGGATGGCGACGTCGGGCTTGAGTTCGCGGGCGGTAAGGGCGGACGGGAGGAGGTTGAGCAGGGTGCGGCGCGTCATCTCACGATGTTAGCGCCGGTCACGATGTTAGCGCCGGTCAGGATGGTAACGCCGGGCGTGCGTTGGAAGGGCCTGGCGTGGCCGAGGACGCAGACGGAGGTGGCGATGGCGTCGGCCTGAATGGCGGAGGGAGCAATGACGCTGGCCGAGGCGGGGCGGGTGAGGGCGTAACCGGTGCGCGGATCGATGATGTGGGAATAGCGGACGCCGTTGACCTCCATGTACTGTTCGCGATCGCCGGAGGTGGATACGCCGCAGTTGGCGAGTTCGAGGGTGCGGGTGAGGCCGGGGCCGGGCTCGAGGGTAACGCGCCAGCCCTGACGGCCGGGCGGCGGGCGGCCGATGGCGATGTCTCCGGAGACAGCGACGAGGGCGGATGGGATGCCGTTGTTAGTAAGTGTGAGCAGCGCCTGGTCGGCGGCATAACCTTTGGCGATGCCTCCGAGGTCGAGGCGCATGTGGGGTTGGGTGAACCAGGCCTGATTCCGGCGCAGTTTGAGGTGGCGGTAACCGGTGTGGGCGGCGGCCTGGCGGAGTTCGGTCTCCTCCGGTAAATGATTGATTTTGCGCGCGTTACGCCACAGGTGGGTGAGTGGGGCGGCGGTGACGTCGAAGGCTCCCCGGGTTCGTTTCGCCATTTCGATGGCGTGGCGGAGCACAGTGGCGAGGTCAGGGCTGATGGGCATGGGACGGCTGGACAGGCGGGAGACTTCGCTCCGCGGGTTGTAATCGGAGAGTATCGTGTCGAGTTGATGGATTCTGGCGAAGGCCTGGGTAAGTGCCTGTTTCGCGGCGGTTTCTTTTTCCGCGTAGATTGTGATGCGGACCAGGGTGCCCATATGGGGCTCGGTGCCCTCAAAGCGCTGGAGGGATTGGGCGGGGGCGGTGATGACGGCAATGCTGGTAAAGCAGAGCCAGTAGTGATAGGATCGGCAACACATGAATCTCGCGATACTTTATCTTCTCTCTTCCGGGGCGGCGCTGTTCAGCCAGGTGCAGAGCGGCACGATCGTCGGCACGGTGACCGATCAGGCGGGGGCGGCGACGGCGGGCGCGAAGGTGACACTGGTGAATGACGGAACCAGGTTCACGCGCGTGGTGGCGACCAACGATTCCGGGCAGTACGTGGCGACTTCGGTGCCGACGGGGGCGTACACGATCACGGCGGAATTGCAGGGATTCCAGAAGCTGGTGCGGAGCGGGCTGCAATTGACAGCGGCCGATACGCTAACGGTGGATCTGCAACTGCGGATTGGCGACGTGCAGGAGACGGTGGAGGTGAAGGAAACGGCGCCGCTGCTGCAATCGCAGACGGCGGCGGTGTCATCGCTGGTCACCAACCAGCAGATGATTGAGATGCCGCTGAACGGGCGCACGTTCACGGCGCTGTTGAAGCTGAGTCCTGGAGCGTATACAGGATCGAGCGGGAACCTGGCGACGTCGCAGTATGCGATCCGCGGGGATGTGAACATCTCAGTGAACGGATCGAGCGCGCAGAACAACACCTACCTGATCGATGGGATGGTGAACCGGAACCTTTGGCTTTCGACGCTGGTGATGGTGCCGACGGTGGACTCGATTCAGGAAGTGCGCATGATGACGAGTAATTACACGGCGGAATATGGCGCGGCGGCGGGCGCGATTACGGTGGTGCAGACAAAGTCCGGGACGAACCAGTTGCATGGCAGCCTGTACGAGTTTCTGCGGAACAATGCGCTGGATGCGAACACCTTTTTCAACAATCGGGCGGGGGTGGCGAAGCCGGCGTTTAACCGGAACGAGTTCGGGGGGACGATTGGCGGGCCGGTGCGGAAGGACAAGACATTCTTCTTTGGCGACTATCAGGGGATACGGCTGAGGCAGCCGCGGACGGTGATCTCGACGATTCCGACGCTGGCGCAGCGGCAGTGGGTGACGACGGGTGATTTTTCGGGGCTGAATACGACCATCTTCGATCCCACGAACGTGGCCAACGGGGCGAGGGTGGCGTTTCCGGGGAACCGGATTCCGGCGGCGCGTCTGGACCCGGCGGCGTTGAAGCTGACAGGTTTTCTGCCGGCGCCGACGAATTCGGGCGCGACGCGCAACTTTGTGTTTAATCCGGCGATCTCGCAGCGGACGGACCAGTTTGATGTGCGGCTGGATCATAACCTGGGCGCGAGTGACCGTGTATTTTTCAAGTACAGCTATGACGATACGCTGCTGATTACGCCGGGCAACGTGCCGGCTCCGGCGAACGCGGGGGTGCCGATCAGCCAGTTTCTATCCTCGGACGGGACGGATACGGGGACCGAGACGCCGCTGAAGAACTGGTCCGTTACGTTCAACTACGTGAAGGTGGTGAGTGCGAATATCGTGAACGAAGTGCGGCTGGGCGCGGTGCGGTGGAATCAATACATTTCGCCGCTGGGCAATTCGCTGGCGACGGCGACGGCGGTAGGCATTCCTGGTGTAAACATCAACGACAAGTCAGGCGGGCTGCCATCGTTTGCGATCACCGGATTCCGCAATATCGGTGATGCGTCGACGTATCCGGAAAACAGCCAGACGGTTTCGTTTCAGTACGAGGATGTGTTGACGGTTGTGCGGAACGCCCATACGTTCAAAGTTGGCGGGCAGTATGTGCAGAACCGGTTCAACGGATTCTCGGCGTTTCCGACGCGGGGGACCTTCAACTTCAACGGGCAGTTCACGCGGCAGATTGGGACGACCGTGGCGAGCACGGCGCTGGCGGATTGGGCAATTGGCGCGCCCAGTGACATCAACCGCAACATCCTGGTGGGCACGTTCGGGATGCGGTTCTACAATCTGAACGCGTTTTTCGACGATTCGTGGCGGGTAACGAACCGGCTGACGCTGAACTACGGAGTGCGGTACGAACTGCTTACTCCGCCGTATGAGGTGTACGACCGGTGGTCGAACTTTAATGTCAGCACGGCACAGTTGGAGATTGCCGGGCGGGACGGCGCGTCACGGCGCCTGCGCAATCTGGACACGAATAACCTGGCGCCGCGGCTGGGGTTGACTTACATGCTGACTTCGGACCGCAGGACGGTGCTGCGGGCGGGGTTTGGGTCGTCGTTTGTGGAGGCGGGCCAGGGCGGGGGACAACTGTACAAGAACCTGCCGTTCTTCTTTTCGAACGTGCTGGCGACCGATCAGAACGCGCCGCCGCCGCGGCGTCTGTCGCAGGGGCTGGACGCACCGGTGGCGCCGGATCTGAACAACAAGGCGCAGCTTTCGGGCGGCAATCCGAATGCATGGGATTACGGGCTGAAGTCGACGCAGACGATGCAGTGGAGTATGGGTGTGCAGCGGGAGATTGTGCAGGACCTGCTGGTGGATGTCTCTTACGTCGGGACGCGGACGCTGGGGCTGATCTCAAACGTGAACCTCAACCAGTCGGCGCCGGGACCGGGAGCGCAGGGGCCGCGGCGGCCGTTCTTCGCGGTGAACCCTGGAGTGACGAACGTCACCTACCGGACCAATTATGGGGCGGCGAAGTATCACTCTCTGCAGACACGGGTGGAACGGCGGATGAGGAGCGGATTGACGATGTCGCTTTCCTATACCTGGTCCCACTTCCTTGCCAATGGCGGCAACATCAACGGGGGTGGGAACGCGCCACCGCAGGATGCGCGATGTTACCGCTGTGAGTGGGGCTCAATGCCGGAGGACAGGCGGCATAACGCGGTGTTCAATCATGTCTGGGAATTGCCGTTTGGGAAGGGAAAGCCTTGGGCGAGCGGAGGTGCGGCGGCGGCGATCCTGGGCGGTTGGAGCATTAACGGCATCTGGTCGATGTCGACAGGCGAGCACTTCACGCCGTCGCTGGCGGCGGCTGTGTCGAATTCAGCCGGAGGCGGCGGGGACCGTCCGAACCGGCTGCGGGACGGGAATCTGGCGAAGGATCAGCGCACGATCGACCGCTGGTTTGATCTGGCCGCGTTTGCTCCGGCGGCGCAGTTCAGCTTCGGCAATGCGGGGCGCGGGATTCTGGTGGGGCCCGGAGATTTTAACGTGGATGCGGGGATTCACCGGCAGTTTGCCATCAAGGAGCGTTATAAGCTGACATTCCGCTGGGAGATGTTTAACGCGTTTAACCGGGCGAATTTCGGGAATCCGAACGCGGCGATCGGGAATGCGCAGGCGGGACAGATCAGCGGGACGGCTCCGGCGCGGATACAGCAGGCGGCGTTGAAACTGAGTTTCTGAGTTATTCTTTTTCGACGCCGTTGTTCCAGTAGTGGAACATTTCCTCGGCGGTGGGCACTTTGACGGGACGGACAAGGCGGAAGCCGAGCCATTGGGCATCGGTGTGATACCAGATGCTCTTGGGAAGCTGGGGGTCCTGCATCTTCCAGCTTGGGTCAGATGCCATGCGGGCGCCGCAGCGCAGAGTTTCGGCGGGATCGTTCCAGCTTCCGCCGCGGACGGAGTGGGGATAAGGCCTGGTGGCTTTGGCCCAAGGCATCAGGGCGGGGGATTTCGCGTAGAAGTCGGGCACATACTGGTCCAGTGTCCATTCCATGACGTTGCCGTGCATGTCATGGAGGCCCCAGGGATTCGGTTTCTTCGTGCCCACTTTCTCATACTTGCCGTTGGAATTATCGGCGTACCAGGCATAGTCGGCCAGTTGAGCGGGGCTGTCGCCAAACGAGTAAGCTGTGGAGGCGCCGGCGCGGCAGGCATATTCCCACTCGGCCTCGGTGGGGAGGCGGTAAAAGTGGCCGGTGCGGGCGCTGAGCCATTGGGCGTACTTATTGGCGGCGTGCTGGGTCATGGAGATGGCGGGGTAGCCGTTGATGCCCATGCCGACGCTCATTTCGACGTAAGGGCGGGTGGGGCGGCTGACGGCGTCAGTGGCGGGATCGTCGCCGGGTTTCTCGCCGGCGAGGTTGGAGAACATAAATAAGCGGTATTCGTCCCAGGTTACTTCGTGCCTGGCCATCCAGAAGGGTTCGAGTTTCACTTTGTGGTGAGGTTGGGCGTCAGGCTGGTCGCCTCCCATGGTGAATTCGCCACCTGGAATGGGAACCATTTCGAAGGCGATGGTGGTGTTGGGGATGGTGAGTTTGTAGGCGGTATGGGGAGAGGCGGGGGATTGAGAGATGCGCTGGTGGAGTTGGGCGGCGATGGCCTGCTCGCCGGGCCTGGCGCCGGGCTTGGCGCCGAGGGTAACGTTGGCGGGCCAGGGGGCTCCGGCGGCGATCCAGTTGCGGATGATGGCGCGTTGGGCGGCGGAGAGTTGGGGGCCGCCGGGCGGCATGGCGCCGGGTTTGTTGGATGGGGATTCGATGGTGGCGAAGAGGAGGCTCTTGTCGGGCGCGCCAGGGATGATGGCGGGACCCTTTGTGCCGCCCCTGGTGAGCGCGGAAAGGGAGTCAGCACGGAGGCCGCCCTGGGCCTTTTGGGCGTTGTGGCAAGGGAGGCAGGCGGATTCGAGGATGGGGCGTACTTGCTCGAAGCCGGCGGGCTGGGCGTGCAGCATCGGGGCGGCCAGCAGGAAAAGGATGCGCATTTGGTTCCAGTATAGCCGCGGCGCGCGGGGTGGGCCTACGCCATCAGCTTCGAGGCCAATTGCCCGTGGATATCGGTGAGGCGGAAATCGCGGCCCTGGAACTTCCAGGTCAGCTTTGTATGTTCCAGGCCGAGTAAGTGGAGCATGGTGGCGTGCAGGTCGTGGACGGAGACGGCATCCTCGACGATGTTGTAGCCGACATCGTCGGTTTTACCGATGGTTACTCCGGGTTTGATGCCGCCGCCGGCGGCCCACATGGTGAAGGCTCGGGCGTGGTGGTCGCGGCCGAGGAACTGCGATCCGGAGCGGTTTTCGTTCATCGGGGTGCGGCCGAACTCGCCGCCCCAGACCACGACG
>JANRLE010000079.1:0-16162 GCA_033762895.1 Bryobacteraceae bacterium
TCGAGCGTTTCAAGCGGGAATTCCGCAAGCTCACCGGAGTTTCCCATCCCAATGTCGTCAAGCTCTACGAACTCCTCAATCAGGGCGAGGAGTGGTTCCTCACCATGGAACTGCTGGACGGCGCCGATGTGCTCGATTCCATGCGCCGCAGGCCGGAGGTGCTGCTGCAACTGGCCGATGGACTGCAAGCGCTGCACCGCGCCGGCATCCTCCACCGCGACATCAAGCCGGGCAACGTGCGCGTCACTAGCGGGGGACGCCTGGTCCTGTTGGACTTTGGCCTGGCGCACGAGTTGTCGCCCGAATCGGGATTGCGCAGCCGCACGCTTGCCCTCACCCCCGCCTACGCCGCGCCCGAACAGGCGGTATCCGGCCCGCTCACCGGGGCTGTGGACTGGTACGCCGTGGGGGTGATACTGTACGAAGCCCTCACTGGCTCTCAGCCGTTTGAAGGGACATGGCAGGAGGTGCTGCGAAAGAAGCAGGAGGAAGATCCACCGGCGCCCAGCGGCCCGCCGCACCTTAGCGCGCTCTGTATGCAACTGCTGCATCGCGATCCGGCCCGCCGCGCGGGAGCCGATGAGATCCGCAAAGCGCTCGAGGGTGGCCATGCGCCGGCCACGCCGCCTCCGCGCGAGTTCCATCTCGCCCGGCCAGGGGAACTGGCTGTCCTCATGGGAGAGTTTCATGACCGCACGCCCGGCGCCAGGGCGGTTCGGATCACCGGCAAGTCCGGTATGGGCAAAACCACGCTTGCTTTGAGTTTCCTGCGCGCGGCGAAAGCGGAGTGTCCCGAGGCGGTGATCCTCACGGGGCGCTGTTATGAAAGCGAAGCGGTTCCCTTTAAGACACTGGATGAACTGGCCGGCGAAGTGGTGCGGTATCTGAAGAGCCTGCCACATCAGGAAATGGAGGCGCTGTTGCCTCGCAACCTGGCCTACCTGGCGAGACTCTTCCCCGTCTTCCGTCAACTGCCCGCCGGAACCGGCCCCACACTGCCCGAGGATTCCTTCGAGCGCCGCCGCAGGGCCTCGGCCGCGTTCCGTGAACTGCTGGGCCGTATCGCCGAAAGGCGGCCGCTGGTGCTGTTCATCGACGACTTACAGTGGGGCGACCAGGACAGCGAGCCATTCCTGAAGGACCTTCTCTTTGACCGCGAGAATCCGCCGATGCTGATGCTGCTGGCCGGCCGCGAGGATGACTCGCGGGTGGAGAGGCTGCCGGGCCGCCGGATTGAGTTGGGGCCATTGGCCAGCGAGCAAGCCCTCGCTCTGGCCCGCGCACTCATGGCGGATGATCCGGTGGACAGCCCGCGGCTGCGCGCGGTGATCGGCGAAGGCGAAGGAAATCCGTTGCTCATTGAGGAGTTGGCCGGACTCGCCCTGACTCTGCCGTTCGAGGAAGGCTCCCGGGTGCGGCTGGCGGACGTGCTGATCCCGCGCCTGGAGGCTTTGGAGCCCGCCGCCCGCGCCATGCTGGAGACCATCTGCGTCGCGCAACAGCCGGTATCTCTCGAGCAGGCCGCTCGCATCAGTGGCGCTGCGGACCCCATGGCCTGCCGCAACCGTTTGCTGGCCTTGCGCCTGGTGCGTTCCGCGGCGGATGACCGCTATGAGGTCTATCACGAGCGGATCCGCGAGACCGTAACCGGCTCCATCGCGCCCCGGACATTGCGGGAGTATCACCGCCGGTTCGCCGAATCAGGCAGCGGCAGCGCACTCGATCACTACCGGCACATGGAACAGGCCGGCATGCCCGAAGAGGCCGCCGCCTGTGCGCTGGCGGCCGCGCGCGAGGCCTGGTCCCTGCTGGCCTTTGACCGCGCGGCGAATCTCTATCAGTCCGCCCTGCGTCTTGCCAATCCGCCGCCCGAAGAGAAGGCGGACATCCTCGTGCGGCTGGGGGAGGCTCTGGCCAGCGCCGGCCGGGGCGCCGATGCCGCAGCGGCGTACCTGGAGGCCGCTTCACTCTCGGACCCGCTTGAAAGCCTGCGCCTGCGCACGCGCGCCGCCGATCAGTACCTGCGCTTCGGGCATAAGAAGACCGGAACAGATCTGATGGAAAACGTTCTGGACCAGGCTGGCGTTTCCTACCCCAGGCGCCGCTGGGAAATGTGGTTGAGCCTGGCGGTGCACAGAACTCGAATCCGGATGATGGGCCGCGGCCTCGAACGTTTCGCCACGCGTCCCGTGGATCCCGCCGCGATGGCCAGAATCGAAAGCTGCTGGAGCGCCGCCATCGGATTCGGAATTTCCGACCCGATTCGCGGCGCGGAATTTTCGGCGCGCCACCTGATCATGGCGCACAGGGCCGGCGACCCCTACCGGCTGGCGTTGGGATTCGCCGCCGAAGCCACGCACCTGGCCCACACAAGCGCCCGATCGGACGGACGCGTGGACCGCATGCTGGAACTTGCCCGGCAGTGCGCGCTGATTTCCCGCAGCGAGCATGCGGCCGCGTTCGTCACCGCCATGCGCGCCATCACGGCGTTTCTGGCCGGGCGCTGGCGCGAGGCGAAACAATTCGCCGAGTCATCCATCCAGGCCTTGCGCGACAACTGCACCAACGTCAACCGCGATTTGCAGCGGACCCATGTTTTTCTGCTGAGCAGCCGGTTCCTGCTCGGCGAGATGAAGGATACGGGCAAACTGCTGGACGAACTGGTGGCTGAGGCGCGCGATCGCGGCGACCTTTTCGCAATCGAGTACCTGCCCCTGGCGGCATTCGGCTATGCAATCTACCTGGGCCGCGGCCAGGTGGAAAAGGCGCTGGATGGCATTCCGGAACTGCCGGAGGATGGCGGCTGGGGCCCGGCCCAGGTGCTGGCCTTCCGCGCCCGCACTTCCGTTGCGCTTTACCTGGGCGAGGGCGAAGCGGCCTGGGATATGGTGGAGCGTCATTGGAGCGCCATGCGCCGTTCAGGATACCTTCGGCTGCCGATGCTGGGAGACTTTCTGCTGGGCGCCAGGGCCCGCTGCGCCATCGCGGCCGCCGCTTCCGCGCGCAAGCCGGAGCGCCTTTTAAAGATCGCGCTGGACTGCGCGAAACAGATGCGGCGATCGCATCTGGCCTGGTCCAGGGCGCACGGCCTGTTGGCCGAAGCTGGCGTCGCCTCCTGCCGCGGCGATGGCGACCGGGCCGCGCAGTTGCTCTGCGATGGCGAGAAAGCGCTGGAAGCCGTGGAAATGGGCCTATGGCTGGCCGCCACGCGCTACCGTATGGGCGGCGCGCATCGCACCGCCGCGCTGCAATGGTTTGAGCAACAGCAGGTGAAACACCCGCAGGGCTTCGCCCGCCTCATCCTGCCTGGCCGCTGGTGACTCCGCGCCTACTTCTTGAGCGTTTCCATGAAGGCCATGATCTGCAGGATCGCGTCGCCGCTGAGGCGGTCGCCGAAAGCCTGCATGGCGCCCGTTCCGCCACCGTAGACCACTTCAAACACGCCCACATCGTTTGCCGCGCGCGGGTGGTTGAACTGCGCGTCAATCAGATTGGACCCGATGCGGCCCGTGCCGTCGGCGAGGTGGCAGCCCGCGCACCACTGCTGGTAGCCGGCCTGCCCCTGCTTAATCGCCACCGCATTGCCCTTCAGCGGATTCCTGCCGGAGGCGCGGAACTGTTTCAGCGCGTTGCTCATGCCGGCTTCGGCCAACGTGTTGAACTTCAGCGGTGAGTTATCCACTGAGTGACGGAACACCAGCTTGCCGGAAGTATCGGCTGCCTGCGCCTCACCGCCTTTCGGAACCACGCGCGCGGTTTCGGCGCCGGAAGGAACCTTGTCGGCCGGCACGATGCGCCACAGCGCGCCCGGAGGATTCGCCATCGGCCCCTTGTCGGCCGTATAGAAGCAGTTGCAGTTCACCGCCAGCACGTTGCCGTCTTCGTCATAGCCGCCCGCGGTGAATTGCAGATTCGTGTGCAGCATTTCTTCCAACTGCCACTTGCGGCCATCCCAGCCCAACCCGAATACCCTGCCCGAGCACCAGTCCCCCACCAGGTAAACGCCATTCATCCCGCCGTAGTTGGCTACGCCCAGACCTTCAATGGAACAGCCCCAGCCATCTTTCAACGGCTGCGCGCCGGGATAGGGAATCTCGTGCGGATATTCGCCGGCCGGGGGAACGCCCACCATCGGACACTTGTCGTCAGGCCCGGTCATCGGGAAACACTTGGTGCCGTTCACCTTCGGCCAGCCGTAGTTTTCACCGCCCTTGGAATTGGCCGGCTGGAAAATAATCTCTTCCCAGTGATTCTGGCCGACATCGGCAATGTACATGTCGCCGGTCTTCAGGTCAAAGGAAAACTCGTAGGGATTGCGGACGCCGTAGGCCCAGATTTCCGGCCGCGACTTCGTCTTGATCTTCGAGAAGTCGTGTTCGCTGATGCCGAACAACGACATCAGTCTTTCCGAGGCTGCGAAGGCGAACGGGTTCGAAGGCGGAATCTTGTACGGAATGCGGTCATCCTCCACGTTCACGTCAATGCGCAGCATCTTGCCCAAAAGCGTGCTCAGGTCCTGTCCGGTCTCGAGCGGATCACCCTCCCAGCCGCCATCTCCAGAAGCAATGTAGAGATAGCCGTCGGGACCAAATTCGATCTGGCCACCGTTGTGGTTGTAATAAGGCTGTTCGATCCGCATCAGCACCTTGGCCGTCTGGCGCGTGCGGTCCGGCGTCATCACGTTGGGGCTGCTCTTGTCCACCTGGAAACGGACAATCACGCCGTCGCCGTTAAATGGCAGGGAGGCGTAGTGCACGAAGAAGTAACCGTTTTCCTTGAATTTCGGGTGGAAAGCGATGGAGTACAGGCCCTGCTCGACGAAACCGGTCTGCACGTCGCTGCCCAGCGGATTGATGTTGGTGAGATCAAGAAACGGCTCCTTTTGCACGGACCCGTCTTTGTTGACGACGCGCACGCGGCCCACACGCTCGCAGACGAACATGCGTCCGGTGCCGTCGTTTGCCGCGGCCACGTTAGTGGGGTCATAAAAGCCGTCGGCCACTTTCACCAGGGCAATGCGTGGATTGCCGGGCAGTTTGCCCCCGGGCCGCGCCACTTCGTTGACAGTTTTCGGAGCGACGGGGCGGCTGCTCTGCGCCACAGCCACGGCGATTACAAGGGCGGGAACCGCCGTGAGGAGAATTCGGTTGGGACGAGCCATCGACCGAAGATACTCCACCGGGCCTATGGTTTTCAACCCTGCCGGCGCCGTGCAGGAGGGCAGCACACTACAACGAAGCGGTCTGCGGCCCTTTCGGCTTCCTCGCTTCTTCTTCCGCCCTTGCTAACGCCGCCTGCACGTTCTGCCGCAAGCGCTGGTCATCGGCCCGCAGCGGACCTTTCCTTGAGATGCCCTCAAAAACCGTGAGCGTCCGCTGATAATAGGCCACCGCCTCCGGCCACTGCTGCGTATTGGCGGCCGTTTCGGCGCGGCGGATCAGCGCCCATGCCAGACCGCGCTGATTGTTGGCGTTTTCCGGATCGCGTTTACACAACTCCTCGAACACCGTAAGCGCTCCCCGGCTGGAATCAAGCGCACCCGCCCGGTCACCGGTAAGCGACAGCATCTCACTGATCTTCAGGCGCGCGACGCCGGTTGTGTGGGAGGCGATGGCATTGCTCGCATCCCGCGCCGACCATTCGGCGGCCAGTTGCTGCAGCTTGCGGTAATTATCCAGCGCGGCGATCGGATTGCCCACCGACGCCTGAAGGTTTCCCAGACGCTCAAACACCAGGGCAAGATCACGCCTCGCCATCAGATTGGCGGGATCCTGCGCCGCAAGTCTCTGGAAAACGTCGGCTGCCCGCTTGTAGCTTTCAAGCGCTGCCGGACGTTGCGCGGCGCGGGCGAGCATATCGCCCATGCGCATTTCGATAAATCCCAGATCGCGCAGCGCCTGCGCGTTGCGCGGATCGGTGGCCGAAAGCTCCTGGCGCAGCGCTAATGCCTTGCCGTAGTGGCTCCATGCTTCCGGAAGACTGTTGCGATTGGCGAAGGCGCGTCCCAGGTCTTCGTGAACCAGCGAAAGGTCCCGCCGCGTAAAGGCGTTGCCGGGATTGGCGGCCGAGACCTTGTTCAGAATGGCAAGCGCTTTGTTCAGGCTCTCCAGGGCCGGATTGGCCATGCCGGCAAGATCCAGCACCTGCCCGTAACGGGCATAGGCGGCTGCCAGATTGCGGCTGGCGGTTGCATTGGAAGGATCCTCGGCCAGCAGGTCCTCGGAAAGCTTGACGGCCTTGCGGCTCATCTCAATGGCCTGCGGCGTACGGCCTGCCGCGGCCATCAGTCCCACCACGTTCTGATAGCTTTTCACCAGCAGGCTGCGCACGGGGCGCGAGGAGGGATTTTCTTTGTAAAGCTCCTCATGAATTGCCAGCGATTTTTGATAGTTCTCAAGCGCAGTGTCGGCTGTTCCGGCGGTGACCAGCAGATCGGCGATGGCGTCGTAGCTCCCTGCCAGGTCGCGGCGGCTGCCGGCATCCCTGGGATCGCGCTTGAGCAGTTCCTGGCGAAGCGACAGCGCCTTCTGATAGTTCTGCAGCGCGCCGGCGGAATTGCCCAGATTGGCGCCGTTGGGGTTGCCCTGCAGATCGCCCACGCGCTGATAGGCATCGGCCAGCTCGCGCGCCAGGCCCGGGTCGTCGGAAACCTCGCGCGAAAGGCTGTCCAGGTACTCCATTGCCTTGCTCACAAGGATCTGCCGCGCCTCGGTGGTGCCGGCAAGCGGCGCCATGGCATCATGCACTTCAAACAGGAACGAGTTCGCCATCTTCCTGACCTGGTCAAAGCGGCGCTGCGCTTTGGCGCGCTCCTGCCCTGAGATATGCGCCTCCCGGGTGGCGACGGTAAGTCCCGTGATCAGTGCAAAGAAGATTGAGATGGCCGCGGCGGTGTATGTCTTGTGCCGCCAGACGAATTTGTGCGCGACGTAGAACGGCGTGTAGGGGTGCGCGTTGACGGGCAGATGGCCGATATGGCGTCGGATGTCTTCGGCGAACTCCTCGGCCGAGGCGTAGCGGTTGGCCGGATCACGGGCCAGCGCGCGCATCATGATGGCGTCCAGGTCGCCCTGCAGGCGGCGCTTCAGTTTCGCCGGCGTGCCCTCGCGCGTGGCGGCCACCGAATCGGGTGAGCGCACCACTTTCTTGGCGCCGTCGGGCAGCGTTTCCTCGATGATACGATCCACCGCCGTGGAGGGCAGCATCGGCTCAGAGGTCGCCAGCTTCTGCATCAGCGCGCTGCGCGTGTGCCCTTCGAAAGGATGATTGCCGGTAAGCAGTTCATAGAGCACGACGCCAAGCTGGTAGACGTCGGTGGAGGTGGTGATGGCCTCGCCTTTCACCTGTTCCGGGCTCGCGTACTCGGGAGTCAGCAGCCGCATCGAGGGCGCGGTGCGGTCCAACTGCTGCGTTTCCTTTTCGGCATTCACGATCTTGGCGATGCCGAAGTCCAGCAGCTTCACAATACGGTCTTTCTTCACCAGGATGTTGCTGGGCTTCAGGTCGCGGTGGATCACCAAATTCTGATGGGCATGCTGCACGGCGGCGCACACCTTCAGAAACAGGATCAGACGCGTGGAGACATTCAGGTTATGCCGGTCGCAGTAGACATCGATCGGCTCGCCTTCCACGTACTCCATCACAAGATAAGGCAGGCCTTCCGGCGTGGCGCCGCCGTCCAGCAGAGCGGCAATGTTGGGATGATCGAGGCTGGCCAGTATCTGGCGCTCGGTGCGGAACCGGTCCACCACGGCGGAGTTTTCCCGGTCCCGCAGCACCAGCTTGATGGCCACCAGCTTGCGGTATTGATCATCGGCGCGCGCCGCCAGATAAACCGCGCCCATGCCGCCGCGTCCCAGTTCGCGCACGATTTCGTAGTTGCCGACAACCTTCGGCGCCGGGTGTTCCGGCTCGAACAGCTTGCCCAGCGGGTCCACCGGAGAATCATCGAGGAAGCAATCCTCGGCAGTGTCGGAGGCCAGCATCCGCTCCACCTCGGTACGGATCCTGTCATCGCCGCCCGACGCGTGGTCGACGTAGTCCGGCCGATGGGAAGCGGGCAGTTCCAGCGCCTGCTGGAAAATGTGCTTCACCTTTTGATATTGTTCCGGCGTCATTTCCTGGACAATGTGTCTGGAAATTATTATGACTGAGGCGGCGGCGTTTGTGGCGGCGTCACGAAAAAGTCATCGCCCGGAGACGCGAGTTCTCTACAATGGGCTGCATATGCGAATCGCGGCACTGGTTTCCTTGACCGTCCTGGTGGTGGTAGTCCTGGTATCGCAACCGGCACGGCAACTCAAGGTGGGGCGTCAGCCGGATGGCGTGTTCCAACTGCACTCGGGATGGCGCTTGCAGCCCGCGGGCAGGCAGACCCAATCAGACACCTTCCCCATGGCATCGGCCGTTTCCAAAGACGGCCGGCGGCTGCTGGTGCTCAACGGCGGCTACAATCCGCCTTCGCTGGCGGTGCTGGATGCCGCAAGCGGCGAAGAGTTGCAGCGCGCGCCGGTGGCCGACGGATGGCTGGGCCTGGCGATGTCGCCCGACGGAAAAAACGTCTACGTAGGGGGCGGCTCGCGCGGAGCGGTGTATGAGTTCGCCTTCGATGGAGAAAAGCTGGCGCCGGCCCGCACATTCGCGATTGTTCCCGAGGAAAAGCGCGAGCACCAGGATTTTGCCGGCGACGTGCAGTTCAGCCCCGATGGCCGCATGATCTACACGAGCGTGCTGCACCGGGACTATGTGGCGGTGATCAATCCGCAATCGGGCCGCGTGATCGACCGCTTCAAAACGGGGCGCCGGCCATACCGGATTCTTTTCCATCCCGACGGCAAGTCCTACTTCGTCACAAGCTGGGCCGATGGAACGCTCTACCATCACGAAGCCGCCAACGGCGAGCCGAAGCAGAGGCTGCGGCTGGGGCCGCATACCACCGATATGCTGATGAGTACGCGAAAGCCCTCGCAACCGGAATCGGCCGAGCCGGAGGAGAAGGACGCAGGCCAGGCGTGGCCCTATGCGCAGCGCATCTTCGTCACCGCGGGTAATACCAATCGTGTTTACGTGGTGGGCCTCACCGAAGGAAAAGACCTGCGGCTGATTGAAACCATCAATGTCGCGATGACGCCCCGCCAGCCGGCCGGCATGACGCCGAGCGCGCTTGCCATTTCGCCCGACCAGAAGCGCCTTTACGTGGTCTGCAGCGATGCCAACGCCGTGGCGGTGGTGGACATTTCCGAAACGCGCAGCCGGGTCCTCGGGTTCGTTCCCACAGGCTGGTACCCCACCGCGGCGCGGGTTCTGGCGGACAACCGCCTGGTGGTGCTGAACGGACGCGGCAGTGGAAGCTACGCCAATCCCAAGGGTCCGCAGCCGGACCGGCAGGCGGCGAAATCACACCTCGGCATCCGGTTGGATCAATATGTCGGCTCCATTCAGCGCGGCTCGCTGTCATGGATCAACGCCCCGGAGGGCGAGCAACTGGAAAACTACACGAAAACGGTGTATGCGAACTCTCCCTATCGTGACGAGTTATTGGATGATACACGCACCGGAGCGGGCAACCCCGTTCCTTCGCGCCCCGGCGGACCTTCTCCCATCGAGCACGTGATCTACTTGGTGAAAGAAAACCGCACCTACGACCAGGTGCTGGGAGATCTGGGCAAGGGCAACGGCGACCCTTCGCTCACCCTCTTCGGTGACAGGTACAGCCCCAACCATCACAAGCTGGCCAGGGAATTTGTGCTGTTCGACAACTTTTTTGTGAACGCCGACGTGAGCGCCGACGGGCACAACTGGACCACCGCGGGCATTGCGCCCGACTATGTACAGCGGATGTGGCCGAACAGCTACGGCGGCCGCCGCAAACACTATGACTACGAAGGCGGTGAGCCTGCGGCCGTGCCACCGGCCGGGTACCTGTGGACAAATGCCGCCAGCGCCGGCCTGTCCATTCGCAACTACGGCTACTTCGTGCAGAACACGCCGAAGCCGTCCCCGGACGGCGTGCAAGTGACGTCGGTGCGGGATGGAGTGCTGGCGCCGGTGACAAACCGCCGATTCCGCGGCTTCGACATGGATTATCCGGACGTGGAGCGCGCAAAGGTGTTTCTGGAAGATCTGGCGCAGTTTGAAAAAGAAGGAAAGATGCCGCGGCTGATGCTGCTGCGGCTGGGCAACGACCACACTTCGGGAACCGCGGCCGGCAAGATCACACCGCTCTCAGCGATGGCCGATAATGACTACGCGCTGGGCATGATCGTGGAGGCGGTGTCGAAATCGCGCTTCTGGGCGAAGACGGCGATCTTCGTGCTGGAAGACGATGCGCAGAACGGGCCGGATCACGTCGACTCGCATCGCTCGCCGGCCTTCGCCCTCAGCCCCTACACGCGGCGCGGCGGCATGATCGATTCCACGCACTACAGCACGGCGTCAATGCTGCGCACCATCGAGCTGATACTGGGCCTGCAGCCGATGACCCAGTTCGACGCCGCCGCCCGGCCGATGTCAGCGGCCTTCGACGCCAGGCCCGATCCGCGGCCCTACGAAGCCGAGAAGCCCCGCATCTCCCTGGAGGATCGCAATCCGGCTGGCAACGCCACGGCCGCGCGTTCGGCGAGGCTCGATTTTTCCGAAGCCGACCGCATCGACGACAACGAATTGAACGCCATCCTGTGGCAGGCCATCCGCGGCGGCCAACCGCCCCCACCCATTCGGAGCTTTTTCTCGCGATGATGGAATGAGGGATGCCTCAGATCTATCTTTGCTTCGTTTGGCACATGCACCAGCCTTGCTACAAGGACCTGGTGTCGGGCGAATACCGTCTGCCATGGACGCGCATGCACGGGTTGAAAGACTACTACGGCATGGTGAAGATCCTGGGGGAGTTTCCCCATATGCGCCAGACGTTCAACCTGGTGCCCTCCTTGCTGGCGCAGGTGGATGAGTACGCTTCCGGTGAGGCGGTGGATCCGTTTCTGCGCGTGGCGCTGAAACCGGCCGAGGATCTGACCGAGGACGAACGAAAGCTCATCCTGCACTACTTCTTCCAGGCCAATCCGATTCACCTCATCGGGCGGTATCCGCGCTACGCGGAACTGCATGAGGCCTTGAGAGCCAGCAATTTCGATTTTCGCCGCGCGCATCACGTCTTCAACGCCCAATCGATGCGCGATTTACAGGTGCTGTCACAACTGGCATGGTTTGAAGAGGAGTTCCTTGCGCAGGATCCGGAAGTGAAGGGACTGGCCGCCAAGGGCCGGGACTACTCGCTATACGACCAGGAGTTGATGGGGCGCAAACAGCTCGAGATTCTCGGAAAAGTGATTCCCGTCTACCGCGACTTCGCCGCGCGCGGGCAGATCGAAATTTCCGCTACCCCTTACTACCACCCGATTCTCCCGCTCATCTGCGATTCCGATATCGCGCACGTGGCGAATCCGCACGTCCCGCTGCCTTCGCGGTTCCGCTACCCCGAGGACGCCAGAGGTCAACTGATGCGATCTTTGGACTACGTGGAAAAGCACGTCGGAGTGCGGCCGGTGGGGCTGTGGCCTTCCGAAGGATCGGTGTCGGACGAAGCACTGGAGATCGCCGCCGACTGCGGATATCAGTGGGCGGCCACCGACAACGGAGTGCTGGGCCGCACGCTGGGCCGGATGCCCGATCCGTCCACTTCCTACCGGTCCTTCTTATGGAAAAAGAACGGGCGCCGGATGAACATGATCTTCCGGGATCACTATCTCAGTGACCTGGTCGGGTTCGTTTACTCAAAGATGGACGCCGCCGCGGCGGCAAACGATTTCATCCAGCGCATCCGCGACAACTGCGCGCCCATCCTGGCCTCGGGGAGCGACGCGCTGGTGCCGGTGGTGCTCGACGGCGAAAACGCCTGGGAACATTATTACCGCAACGGCCGCCCGTTTCTCACAGAGTTATACCGGCGGATTTCGGGCGATACGCTGATGCGCGCCGTAACCGTGTCCGAAGGACTGAAGCTGGTGCCCGACGACGAGTTGGACCACATTTTCCCCGGATCGTGGATCAGCGCGAATTTCGATGTCTGGATCGGGTTTGAGGAAGACAACAGGGCATGGGAGATGCTGCTGGCGGCGCGCAGGGCGTTTGAGGCGATCGACCCCAAGTCAGTGCCGCCCGCCGATTACGCGTTGGCGCATGAGGAACTGATGGTGGCCGAGGGCAGCGACTGGTGCTGGTGGTACGGTCCTCATCATCACACCGACAACCGCGAGGAGTTCGACCAGCTTTTCCGCGATCACTTGGCCAACGTCTACCGGTCTCTGAAACTGGCGCCGCCGTCGGAACTCTCGCGGCCAATTATCCGCACGTTATCACACGCGGTGAAGGAAGAGCCGGTGGCGGAGGTGCACGCAAGGGTGGATGGGGAGATCACGTCCTACTTTGAATGGATGGGCGCCGGGCTGTACCGCGTGGACGCACGCCAGGGCTCGATGCATGGCCACCGTTTCCTGGTGAAGGAACTGCGCTACGGAGCGAACCAAGATGCCGTGTTCCTTCGTGTGGACTTCATCGAGAACGAGGTGCTGACGGGCGTGGAAGCGCGATTCACTGTGAACGGAAAGTCGCTGGCCGTTCGGATGGAAGAGGACGGCCCGCGGCTGCTTTCCGGCGAGGCCACCTTCGCCTGGAAAGAGGTGCTGGAGGTGAGTATCCCGCTGCAGAAGCTCGACCTCGGCACGGACAGGATCCGCGCCCAGGTATCGGTCTGGCACGATGGCCTGCCGATGGATTCCCTGCCCCAGGAGGGATGGATCGAGTTTGGGGTGGCGCGCGTGGCGGAGTGGACCGAGTAAAGCTTACTTCGTTCCGCGGCTGGAGTACTTGTTCAACAGGCCGAGGAGCTTTTCAGCCGAGGCGGGAGCGGCGATGTCGCCCTGCACGATGTCCTTGTTGCTCATCTCCTTGCCGTAGAGGCCGAGAATCGCTTCGCGATCCGGCCGCAGAGTGGCGCCTTGCAGCGAGATACCGGCAAAGACGCCGCGGGCGCGCGACCACGTGAGAATTTCCGCCCGCATCGTGGCGTCGGTTTCCGCCGAAGCCGTGCGGCCCACCGGACCCGCGGCCGCCGATGCGTCGCCTCCGATGGTGAACTTGCTGGAGAGCAGACGGGTTGCTCCGCGTTCGTTCATCACCAGCATCACGACATCGGTTTCCGAGCCGCCGATCTGCAGACCGAAGCTTCCGCCTTCCACACGAACCGCGCCGGGCGCCGACCATCCTGCGCCGTCCTTCTTGCGGCAGACGACAAAACCACGGCCATACTTGGCGCCAAAGATGAATGCGCCTTTCTTGAGGCTGGGCACCAGAACGGCACAGGCGGCGCGGTCGAGCAGGTCCTGGGGAATCTCCTTGTCCTTGATTCCCATGATTTCCTCGAACATGCCGGCGGCGTTGTTCAGCCGGTCATCTTCTTCTTTCCCGCCGAACAGGAGAGTTGCGGCGAGGGGGGCGATCAGAATCGTTCGAAGTAGCATCCTCCCTTCATGATAGGACAGATTGTCGGGTGGTTCGGACATTTTGTCCGGTTGGGGAAGGGGCAAAGACGGGCTTCTTCAGCGATTCCGCGTTTGGCGGCAGAATTGCTTTCGAAGATATCTGATGACATCCCTACTACTGGCAGCCGCGATTGTATTTGCTCATATCCAGCCCGGCCTCCTGTCCGGGAATAAGGACGACAGGATCCAGGTGATTGTGACATACCTGGAGCAGCCGGGCGATGCCGACATCAAGGCCGTGGAGGATCTGCCGGCCAAGCTGGTGCGCAAGCTGCCGATCCTGAAGGCCGCGGTGTATGAACTTCGCCGCGGGCAGGTGGAGGCCGTGGCGCAATTGAAGCGCGTGAAGTCGATCCACTTGAATGCGGGCGTCGGCACCGGCCTGCCGCCACAAAAATTAGTGGAAGAGTAATGGCGGTGGGCTAACCTGTAGTGATGGAGGTTAGCCCCAGCCCCACAGTGTGGCGGAGTGTGCGCGACGCGCTGCGCGGCTCGCATCAGGACTACACCACGGTCGAGCTAAACCGCGCCATCATCCTTCTGGCCATCCCCATGGTGCTGGAAATGGTGATGGAATCGCTGTTTGCCGTGGTGGATGTGTTCTTCGTGTCCGGCCTGGGCACGGAGGCCATCGCGGCGGTGGCGCTCACCGAATCGGTCCTCACCATCATCTACGCCGTGGCGATCGGGCTGAGCATGGCGACGACGGCGATGGTGGCGCGCCGCGTCGGCGAAAAGGACGAGGAAGGCGCGGGGGAAGCGGCGGCGCACGCCATCTACCTCGGCATCGGGCTGTCGGTGGTGATCGCACTGATCGGGATCGCCTTCGCGCCACAGATACTGCACCTGATGGGCGGCGATGCGAAGGTTGTAGCCACGGGGCAGAACTTCACCCGCGTGATCCTGGGCGGATCGGTTACCATTTTTCTTCTCTTCCTCAACAACGCGATTTTCCGCGGCGCCGGTGACGCGGCGATCGCCATGCGCGCGCTTTGGCTGGCCAACGGAGTGAACATCGCGTTGAATCCCTGTCTGATTCTGGGGCTGGGTCCGTTTCCCGAACTCGGGCTGCTTGGCTCGGCGGTGGGAACGACGATCGGGCGTGGCTGTGGCGTGCTCTACCAGTTCTGGGTGCTGAGCCAGGGACGGTCGCGCATCATCCTGCGCGCGCCGCAGATGCGGCTGAAGGTAAACGTGATGTGGCGGCTGATGCGCGTGTCCTTCACCGGTATCCTGCAGTTCCTGGTTTCCACTTCCAGTTGGCTGGGACTGATCCGCATCATCGCCACGTTCGGCAATTCGGCGCTGGCGGGTTATCTGATCGCCATCCGCATCATCATTTTCGCCATCCTGCCGTCCTGGGGGCTGTGCAACGCCGCGGCCACGCTGGTGGGGCAGAATCTGGGCGCACTGAAGCCGGAGCGGGCGGAGAAGGCCGTGTATCAGGCCGGCTGGTACAACATGGTGTTTCTTGGGGCCATCGCGGTGGTGTTTATCGTGTTCGCCACCCCGCTGATCGGCATTTTCACACACGATCCGGAAGTACAGCGCTACGGAGTAAGTTGCCTGCGATTCATCAGCTACGGCTATATGTTTTATGCCTGGGGGATGGTGACCGTGCAGGCGTTCAATGGCGCGGGAGATACGTTGACGCCGACGTTCATCAACCTTGCCTGCCAATGGATACTGCAGATTCCGCTGGCGTGGGTGCTGGCCTATCCCGTGGGCATGGGGCCGACGGGGGTGTTTCTGGCAATGACGCTGTCGGAATCGGTGCTGGCGATCGTGGGATTGTGGCTATTCCGGCGGGGGCGGTGGAAGGGATCGGTGATTTAGCCGTCCTTGAGGCCGGGTTCGCGATCGAGCCGCCGCACGGGCGAGACCACCAGCCACAGCGACGACGCAAGCACGCCCAGCCCACAGATCACCAGCGTCATGCGCATGCCGATATTCGCCGCCAGCACACCGCCCATCAGCGCGCCGATCGGCCACACTCCCTTGAATAACATCTGCATGCACGCATTCACACGCCCCAGCAGGTGCGGCGGCGCGATCCTCTGCCGCAGGGTAAGTTCAGGCACGTTGTAAATGGGATAGGAGATATCGCCGAACAACTGCGACGCGGCCAGGCAAACGGCGCCCCACAGCGGCCCTGTACCAAGCGGGATCAGCAGCGCGGCAAGGCCCGACAAAACGGCGGCGGCGATCATTGTATGGCCCAGCGGAAAGCGCCTCACGATCCGTCCCACCAGCAGCGCGCCGGTAAGACTGCTGATGCCTCCCAGCGCGATGATGATGCCCAGCGCGGCCGGACCGATGCCCAATTCACGCACGGCATAGATCACGTAAAGCGTGGAGAAGAAACCCCAGAAGAATGCCGCGGTGACGGCGCGCAACGCCAGCGGGCGAAGGATCGGATGGCGAAAGACGTAACCGGCGCCGGCGAACATGTCGCGCCAGCCGCCGGCGTTGTGATCTGTGTCGACGGCTTGCTCCTCTGTGCCAATCGCCGCGATCGCCCCGGCCGAAGCGAGGAACGAACAGGCGTCCAGCAGGATCGCCACCGGCGCGGTGAGCAACTGCACCAGAAAGCCGGTAAGCGCCGGCCCCACCACCTCGGCCGT
>JANRLE010000080.1:0-35039 GCA_033762895.1 Bryobacteraceae bacterium
GCGGAACGTCAGTTTTGTCCCAAACCCATCACTGGCTCGCTCGAAAGCCTGTACAAGCCAGAGGACTTCGATCTGTGCCTGATCCGCCACGGCATCGTCGATCCCCGGACACGCGGTACGGTCAGAAAGCAGGCGATTCCCTTCGGGCCGGGGTGCTACACTGTCGGAGCGATATGACGAACGAACATCGCAGATGAACATCCGCCTGGCTCGGCGTGATCGAGCCACAACGCCCGCTGGCGTCGTGCTAGAGCCAGGACCGTAGTTCCTCGCTTTCCGCGGCACCGGCGCGGGAGACGAGGAAGAATGACTACTGACCAACACTATCAAACAGTTCTCGAGAAAATCTGTTCGGAGACAATCTCTCCCAACGCGCCCCAGGCCGATAAGACCGGCGCATTTCCTCAAGCTTCGATTCAGGCCCTGAAGGACGCTGGATTGCTTGGCGCGATCAGCGCAGCCGAGGCAGGCGGATTGGCACTGGGCGCTGCCGGCGCGACGCGGATTGTGCAGCGCATCGCGCGGGATTGCGGGTCAACGGCCATGGTAGTGTGCATGCACTATTGCGGCACGGCGGTACTGGAGGCCCATGGATCCCCTGAAGTACGGCGCGCCGCGGCGGCCGGCGATCACCTCAGCACACTGGCTTTCAGCGAAGCGGGTTCGAGGAGTCATTTCTGGGCGCCGGTGAGCACGGCAAGGCGCGATGGCGCAGCGGTGGTTCTCGACGCCCGCAAGAGTTGGGTCACGTCAGCCTCCAGGGCCACAGCCTATGTATGGTCGTCGAAACCCCTGACCGCGGAAGGCTTGAGCACGCTCTGGCTGGTACCGGCCGATGCGCCAGGCATTCGCGTGAGCGGGCCTTTCGACGGGCTGGGCTTACGGGGAAATGATTCCTCGCCGGTTAGCGCCGAGGGCGTGCGCGTGCCCGAATCGGCCATGCTGGGTGAGGATGGCAAGGGCTTTGACGTCATGATGGGCGTGGTGTTACCGCTGTTTAACGTGCTGAACGCGGCCTGTTCCGTCGGGTTGATGGAGGGTGCTGTGGAGCGCACCGCACGGCACGCGGCCGAGGTCCGATACCAGTACAGCGGGTCGGCACTCGCGGAATTGCCGACCATCCGCAACTACATCGCGCGCATGACGGTGAAGACGGACATGGCCCGCGCGCTGCTGTTTGATACAGTGGCGGCGATCGAGACCGGCAGGGCCGATACGATGCTGCGCGTTCTGCAGTGCAAAGCCGCCGCCGGCGAGATGGCTACGGAAGTTCTCGACACAGCCATGCGCGTCTGCGGCGGCGCCGCCTTCCGCAAGGACGTCGGCGTTGAGCGCTACTTCCGGGATACGCGGGCCGCGGGTGTGATGGCGCCCACCACCGACGTGCTGTACGACTTCATCGGGAAGGCCGCCTGCGGGCTGCCTCTGTTTTAGGAGATCCGCATATGACCGAGAGTGTCCTGCTGATGGGGGCCGTGGCCTACGATCCCAAAGTGGTTACGATTTGGGACGGCTTCCAACGCTATTTCGCCGCCCGCGGGCTTGCCTTTGACTATGTGCTGTATTCGAACTATGAACGCCAGGTGCAGGCACACTTTGCCGGGCATATCCACCTGGCGTGGAACTCACCACTCGCCTGGCTACAATCGGAGCGCGCGGCCGCGGCTGCCGGCCGGCAAGCACGGGCCATTTGCATGCGTGACACCGACTGCGATCTACGCTCGGTCATCATTGTCCGGAGCGATTCGGGCATTTCGGAAACTGGCGGCCTCAAAGGGAAGCGCGTGGCGGTGGGCGCGAGCGATTCGCCCCAGGCCACGCTAATTCCCCTGAATCACCTGGCAGCCAGCGGCCTGATCCCGCATCACGATTTCACAGTCCTCCCCTTCGACGTGCTTACCGGCAAGCACGGCGATCACATCGGAGGCGAGCGTGACGCCGTCCGGGCCCTCATGAAGGGCGAGGCTGACGCCGCCTGCCTGATCGACGGCAATCACCTTTTGTTTTCTCAGGAGGGAACGATCGCGCCGGGCACTACCCGTATTCTGGACTCCACCGCGCCTTACGATCACTGCAATTTCACGGTACTGGACGGGGCGCCGGACGCTTTGGTGGACCGCTTCGGCGGCCTGTTGCTGGGGATGTCGTACGCGGACCCCGAGGTCCGGCCTCTGCTGGACATGGAAGGGCTGAAGCAGTGGCGGGTGGGGCGTACATCAGGCTATGCGGCGCTCGCCGAAGCGGTCGACCGTTTTGGCACGATCAGCGATTTTGTGGAGGCACTGGCCGCCCGATGCACGTGAATCTGCTCGAAACAGGGTTCGTTGAAGGCGGCCATCTGCTGGTGAAGCGCGCACTACGTTTGGCCGAGAAAGTGACCGTACGCGGCAACACCGGGGACCTGGAGTTGCATCTGCGCGCATGGTGCCGGACACAGGGGCACGGATTTCGCTGGGAACCCGGCGGGTACGCCCTCCTCACCCGCGGCAGTTTAGCTGATGCGCGCTGGGCGGGCGCCGGAGAGGCGGGCGGTCCGGCAACCGTAGCGGACCATCCGCCACGATGCTGGGGGTTAGCCGCCCGAGGCGCGGTGGTGGAAGCGGGCACGCCGGAGTTTCCCTTTCTTCTCTCGGACAAGTCGGAAGTGTGGGCGGACGACGCCGCGAGGCTTTACGCTCAGGCGGTCGCCAACCAATGGGACCCGGCGGAGGCCGTCCCTTGGGACGCGCCCTTCGAGTTGCCACCGGAAGTGGAAGACGCTGTGGTGCAATTGATGACCTATCTGATCGAAAACGAGACCGCCGCACTGATCGTGCCCAGCCGCTTTGCCGCTCAACTGCATCCGCACTTTCGCGAGGTGATGCAGGTTTTGGCGATTCAGGCGGCTGACGAGGCGCGGCACATCGAGGTTTTCACGCGGAGGGCTCTACTCAAAAGGAACCGGCTTGGCCTTTCCACGGCGGGCGGGCAGGCTTCGCTGAAGTCTCTGGTGGAGGAACCGGACTTCGCGATCGCTTCATTCCTGCTTTCCGTGCTCGGAGAAGGCACGTTCCTGTCGTTGCTGCGCTTCATCGAGGTTCACGCACCAGATCCGGTGACGGCGGCAGTGGCCCGGCTGGCAGCACAGGATGAGGCCCGGCATGTTGCCTTCGGGCTGGCGCACCTGCGGCGGCACGCCGAAGCCGATCCCGGACTACGCGGCAGGCTCGCGGCGGCCGTTCAACGAAGACATGAGTCCCTGCGCCACACCGCCGGGCTGAATGAGGAGGTTTTTGACGCTCTACTGTTGGTGGCGGCGGGTTCGTGGGACCCCGATCAATTGCGCCTGGGGCACCGTCGTGTGATGCGGCTGGTGAGGGACATGGCCGATGGACGGACGCAGCGGCTGCTTCGGCTGGGCTTCGCCGCCGATGAGGCGGCCGCGCTATCGGAATTGCACACGAGAAACTTCATGTAGACGGCCTCAGCCCACCTGCACCTTACCGCCAAAACGCCTGAAGAGAAACACCGCGTAGGCCGTCGCCAACGCCATTCCCGGGAACCACCACCACAACCCGATCCCAAGCCCATAGGCTCCCGCCGCGGCGTTGTAAACAGTAAGATGGCGGTCCGGGGTGATTGACAGCAGCACATACGGAAAAATGCCAAAGGCCGCGCTGGCCAGCATCCCCGCCAGAAACAGGCTCGACGCCAGGAAGCGTATCCTCTCGCTGGCGATCCAAAGCGCCCCGGCAAGGCCGGCCATCGCCATCACCGGAAACACCGCGCCCCAGGGATGGGCGGCGAAGTTACTGCCAATCCGCGGCTGCAACGAGAACGACAGCGCCGTAACCAGCGCCGTCATCCCCAACGTAGCCCAACCGGCGCGGCGGGCGATAGCGGCCGCCCGCGCCGCCAGATCGCCGTCAGTCTTCAGCGCCACCCACAAGCCGCCGTGCATCGTCAGCGCCGCCAGCGAGAGCACTCCCGTGGCGATGGTATACCAATCGAGTATGCCCACCTCAACGGCCGGCTGGAAGTGTGTCCACAAGGGCAGGAAGAACTCACGGCGCTCGTCCAAGGGGACCCCGCGAATCACGTTGCCCAACGCCGCGCCGAAGAAGACCGCCAACAGCAGGCTGGCGATGGAGAAGGCCGCGTCCCAGACCGGCGTCCATACCGGGCTGTTGATGTGGCTGCGAAATTCGATGCCCAGGCCGCGAAAGATCAGCAGCCACAGCACAATCATCAGCGGCAGATAGAATCCGCTGAACGCCGACGCATAGACGTGCGGGAAGGCGAAAAAGAGCGTGCCGCCCGCCGCCAGCAGCCACACTTCGTTGCCGTCCCACACCGGCCCGATCGAGGCCAGCACCTGCCGCCGTTCGCGGTCCGTACGCGCCGCCAGCAGATGGATGACGCCGGCGCCAAGATCGAAGCCGTCCAGGATCACATATCCCGCAATCATGAACGCCACCAGGCAGAACCACAGCGTTTCCATCAGTGCACCTCCTTGACGCCGGGGCCATGCTCAATCTCGCGGTAAACCAGAAACAGGAACAGGATGCCCAACAGCAGGTACAGCCCCATAAATCCCACGAGCGTGAACAGAGTGTTGCCCGCCGACACGTTCAGCGACGCGCCCTCGCTGGTGCGCATCAGCCCGTAGACCAGCCACGGCTGGCGCCCAAGCTCCGCCGTCATCCATCCGGCGGTGTTGGCGATATAGGGGAACGGCAACATCATCAGCAGCACCCACAACATGGGACGGAAGGCGTACAGCCGGTTCCGCCACAGCAGGTATCCCGCGGCGGCGGTGACCGCGATGAAGATGGTCCCCAACCCCACCATCACATGGAAACTGTAATAGAGCAGCGGGATGTTATCCGGCCACTCATCGCGAGGGAATGAGTCAAGCCCCTTCACCTCGGCCCCCCACCGCCGGTACGTGATGAAGCTCAGCACCCCGGGCAGAAGCAGCGGATTGTCCAGGCGGCTGCGCTCCACATCGGGCTGGCCAAGAATCGCTACCGGCGCCGCCCCCTGCGTTTCAAACAGCGCTTCCATCGCCGCCAGCGTCACCGGCTGATGGTGGGCCACCATCTTGCCCTGCCCATCGCCGGTAAGCGCCACCAGAATGCTGCCCGCCAGCCCGGCGATCACGCCAACGCGCACAAACGTACGGCCATACTCCTCATCACGACGGCTGAGCAGATAGAACGCGCCGATTGACGCCATCACGAACGACGCCGTCAGCACCGATCCGATCATGTTATGCGTGTACTGCCAGAGGGTCCAGGGATTGAAGATCAGCGCGGAAAAGCTTTCCAGGTGAACCGAGCCATCCGCCGCGCGCATGTAGCCCACCGGGTGCTGCATCCACGCATTGGTGGCGATGATGAAGAAACCCGATAGCCAGGACCCCAGAAAGACCATCACGGCGGCGAACCAGTGTCCGATCTGCCCCAGCCGCTTTTCCCCGTAAATGAACAGTCCCAGAAACGTCGATTCCAGGAAAAACGAATAGACGCCTTCAAGCGCCAGCGTCTGTCCGATCACCCCGCCCGCGGCGCGTGAAAACCGTGACCAGTTGGTGCCGAACTGAAACTCCATGGGGATTCCGGTGACCACACCGAGCGCGAAGTTGACGGCGAAGATCTTCGCCCAGAATCGCGCCGACCGGTTGTAGTGTTCATTGCCCGTACGCAGCGCCATCGTTTTGAGAATGACGATCAGAAGCGCCAGGCCCATCGTCAATTGCGGAAACAGGTAATGAAAAGTGATGGTGAAAGCGAAGTGGATTCGATGAAGAGTAAGTGCGTCCATTGATCTGTTTCGAATAATCTATTCGAAGAATCGCTGGGCGATCGGGAAGCGGCGGCCAATCCCGAACGCCTTGGTAGTGACCTTCAGCCCCGGCGCGGCCTGCTGCCGCTTATACTCATTGCGGTCCACCTTGTTGACGATGTCGCGCACCAGGGGCAGAGGGTACTGTAACGCGCTGGCGATCTGCGCGGGAGACATCAGATCCTCGACGTAAGCCTTCAGGATACGGTCGAGAACGTCGTATTCGGGCAGCGAGTCGGTGTCTTTCTGATCCGCGCGCAGTTCAGCCGAGGGCGGCTTGGTGAAAACGCTCTCCGGAATGGCGTTGCGGTGGTGGCGGTTAGCCACGCGGCAGAGTTCATACACCAGGATCTTGGGAACATCGCTGATCACCGCCAGCCCGCCGCACATGTCGCCATAAAGCGTGCAGTACCCCACCGCAAGTTCGCTTTTGTTGCCCGTGGTCAGCACCAGCGAGCCAAACTTGTTGGAGAGCGCCATCAGCGTGGCGCCGCGCAGGCGCGATTGCAGATTCTCTTCGGCAACGTCCGCGGGCCGGCCGGCGAACACCGGCTTCAGGGTCTTCACAAACGCCTGGTAGGTGTCGTTGATCGGGCATACTTCGAAACGGATGCCCAGGTTCTGAGCCATCTCCCGGGCGTCGGTGAGCGAATGATCCGAGGAGAAGGGACCGGGCATGGCCACGCCCAGCACGTTCTCCCTGCCGACGGCGTCCACCGCGATCACCGCCGTTAGCGAAGAATCGATGCCCCCGGAAAGGCCGATGATCACACTCTTGAACCCGCACTTGCGGATGTAATCCCGGGTGCCCAGCACCAGCGCCTCGTAGACGGCTTCGCACTCGTCACTGAGATTGGCCCGAAGATTGGGTGCCTGCGGGCTGGCGTCCAGTTCGACAACCAACAGATCCTCGGCGAAGGACGGACACTGCGCCAAAGGCTCACCCGAGGCGGCCAACGCAAAACTGGATCCGTCAAACACAAGCTGGTCGTTGCCGCCCACCTGGTTGACGTAGACCAGCGGAATGCGATGACGGCGTGCGGCGGCCTGAAAGATCTCCAGCCGCTGGGTTCGTTTCCCCATGTGGTAGGGGGAGGCGTTGATGGAAATCAGGAACTCGGCGCCCTCGTGAACCAGTTCGTCCACCGGGTCGCGCTGGTAGAGGCGGCGCTCCCAGAATTGCTTGTCGTTCCAGGCGTCTTCGCAGATGGTGAGGGCGATCTTGCGGTCGCGCCAGCGCCACAGATGTTGCCTGTCGGCAGGCTGGAAGTAACGGCATTCATCGAATACGTCGTAGGTAGGCAGCAGCATCTTGTGCTGCTCAAAGACAATCTCGCCGCCCGAAAGGACACAGGCGGCGTTGGAGACGCCCTTGCCCACCTTGGATCCCGTCGGTGCGACGTAGCCGCAGACGATAGCGATGGGGAAGGGGGCCGTTTCGCCGGCCAGCCGTGCAAGGGCTTCCTGAGTGCGATCTACAAAGGAAGGCTTTTCCACCAGGTCGCGGGGAGGGTAGCCGTTCAGGGAGAGTTCGGGGAAGACGGCGATCTCGGCGCCGGCATGGACGGCGTCCTTCACCTGGCGCAGCATGCGGTCCAGGTTGCCGGAAAGATCGCCTACCGTGGTGTTGATCTGGCCCAGGGCGATGCGCATGGGGTAACCCTTATTGTAGCGGGCGCCCCGGGCAGATTACGGCTTCTGGAATCCGGTATCCGTTAATTCATTTTTTCGCAGGCGGCGACACCGGCCTGCGCGATCTGGGCATCTTCAAACGACTGCACGCCGCTGACGCCAATGGCGCCGATCACCTTGCCGCCGCTGGTCAACGGGATACCGCCTTCCACGGGCAATGCGCCGGGCAGTTTCAGGATCGCCTGCCGGCCCCCCTTCACCGCATCCTCAAAGACCTTGGTGGCACGGCGGAAACGGACCGCGCTGCCCGCCTTTTCCATGGCGACGGTGATGGAGCCGATCTGCGTGTCATCCATACGTTGGAGGTAGACGAGGTTGCCGCCATCATCCACCACCGCAATCACGACATTCCATTTGTTCTTGCGGGCTTCGGCCTCCGCCGCGGCGGCAATCTGCTTGGCGGCTTCGAGGGTGAGGGTCCGCTTGGTGGCGAGTTGCCCGAACAGGGAACCAGCCAGAAGAGCGAGGGAGAGAAGAAGTGTGGTCACGCGCATATTCGTGACCAAGGTAGTGCGAGGGAGGGGGAAAAGTCAATCGCGATCCCACTGCCTGTGACGGCCGTCCACAGGCAGTGTGTCAAGCTGCGACACTAACGGTCGGTTTTGGGCGATGACGCCAGCATGGCGAGGAACATGCCCACGATGAAAAACAGCGGGATAAGCGTTGTGACCCACATTGCCCCTGGTGCCTCCACATTCATAACGTGCAATTCCCCTTCCAAACGTTTCATTCATCTTCTACGGGACCACGATATTTTTTTGATGCGCCAGAGCAGTCCCGTGTTTCTATCTTTCTGGCGGGTACCAGTAGTCCCTTGGTGTCTGCACCGTTACAGGCACCGCCTGCCGGGAACTCCTGCCCTTTGCCCGGCCCGTTTTTTCCCCACGCCCGTTACTGTCATCCGCTGGAGTGAGGGAAAGGTAGGCCGGCACCATCGTCGAGTCATCTTCTTTCCTCTCGTTGGCCACCATGGTTCGCACGATTCGCTCGGTCAAGCCCATTTCGGCGAGCCATGACAGTCCGGCCGGCGACACATCGAATCTGGTCTGCTTGCGGTGAATCATCTCGATAATGAATCTTTCCGTGTAGCCGGCCTGCGCCATCATCGCCACGCCTTCGTTGGTCAACACGTTGCGCAGCAGAGGGCTCTTTACTGGCGCCGGGTTCAGCACCGGCTCTGGTGTGTGAGCAGGCGCTGGAGCCGCGTGGCCGGGTTCAGCCTTGCGGTCAGCCACCAGTTGTACTTTTGTCTGCGGTTGCCGCGGCGGCTGGTGGTGACCGTTCTCCTCCACCTTCGGCTCCCATGCTTCTACCACTGCCGCCCTCGGTGGGGCGGCGGGCGCATGGGATGCCGTCACTGGCCGCGGCTTAAACACGCACGCTCCTCCCAATTCGTTCCCCATCAACACACTCGCGCCCAAAGGCACGATTGCCATAAACTTCCACAGACGCTGCAATGTTTTGGATCCTCCGGTTCCCTCATCGGCAACCGCGTCTACTTATATAGGCGAAACTCCTGCCGATAAGAGCGCATACATGAAGAAAATTTTTGGAGCCGTGGCGGCGGTTCTGCCCATGTGGGCAGGATCAGGCATCGATATCCGTACTGCCAGCCTTCCCACTGCTGTGGTGAATCATCCTTATACCCCTCCGGCTCTAGCCGTAATAGGTGGCGGCGGCTGTGTGCCCAACAACCTTTCGCTCAGCCTGGCCGCCGGCCGTCTTCCCGAAGGAATTGATCTCTCACCGGCCGGCTTCTTCTCCGGAACCCCGGTGCGCGAGGGCGTGTTCGCCTTCACGGTGCGGGTGGCAAATGACTGCGCAGCCGTGGAGCGTGAATTCCTGCTCCGGGTGGAAGGGCCCGCGCTGCTGCGCCTGGATCCGCGGGAGTTGGTGTTCTGCTACCGGTCGGGTGACCCGCCGCCTGCCCCGCAGACGGTTCAGGTGAGCGGCACCTGGCCTGCGCAGGCGTACCGGATTGAACCAGTGGATGCACCGTGGCTGGCGGCACGCCCGCTTCGTGGACGTACGCCTCCGGAGGGATCGGCGATGCGGCACGACCCGGTAGAGGTGTCGGTGGATGGCAGCGGGCTGCGGCCGGGCGAGTACAGGGGTTGGCTGCGGGTGGAAGCCTGGGAGGCGGACAATGCGCCGCGGATTCCGGTGGTGCTGCGGGTCAGCGCGCCGGTGCTGGTGGAAATCGATAGGCCGTCAAAGCGAACGGGCGATATCCACTAGGTCGGAGAACAGTCCGTAAGCCGTTTCTTCGATCGTAGGCGCCACGCTGAGAGTGCCCACGGTCCCGAGCAGATCCGTCTCCAGCAGCAGCATGTTTCCGGTGCCGCGCACGTTCGCCAGCGTGTCGGTGGAATCCAGCACCTCGGCGCGCACGCGCAGTTTCACTCCATCCGGCCCGCGGCGGGCGCGTGTGATCAGGCGAACCGTCTTCCCTTTGGCCTTCAGTTCGGCCAGCTTTTCGGGAGTAAGGCGGCGGATGCCCTTGGTGTCGACATCCTGCGGAGTAACCTGCGCGCCCATCAGCACGTTGGCCAGGGCGGCGGCCTTCGCCGCGGCGTCCCACCCGTCGATATCGTAATCCGAATCGGCTTCGGTGATGCCCAGCTTGCGCGCCTGCTCAATCCCTTCTTCCAGTGTCTGGCCACGCTCCATCGCCTCAAGGACAAGGTTGGTGGTGGAATTCAGCACGGCCACAAATCCGCGGATTTCGCAGCCGGGCATG
This sequence comes from Bryobacteraceae bacterium, assembly GCA_033762895.1. GTDB lineage: Bacteria > Acidobacteriota > Terriglobia > Bryobacterales > Bryobacteraceae > CADEFT01. The sequence continues at coordinate 10,259 of JANRLE010000080.1, forward strand.
CCGGCGCGGACCATATTGAACACCGGCACCCCGTCCATGACAGTGGATTCGTGGCGGAACTGTACGCCCCGCTGCCGCGCTTCCTCACGCAGGGCGGCGTAGGCATGCGCCAGGGGCCCTTTGTTGGCGGTGACGACGTGGAGCCCGCGGGCGAAGGCGGCGCGGATGTGAGAGATCGCGGGTTCGCCGTTGAGCGGGTTGAGCGGGGTGAGTTCCACAACGATTTCGGCGTTGGCGTTGTCGAGGAACTCTTCGACGCTTGCAAGACGCGGTCCGAAGGCGGGGTCCGGCGGCAGGCCCGCCGGATCGATCGCCGTACCGTGGCGGGTGTGCGCAGCAACGATGCGGAACGGGTATTGAGCCCGCTTGCTGGCCAGGAGGCGGGCAAAGGAGCGAGCGACGTTGCCGTAACCGATGAGGGCGAGGTTCAAGCTGCTATTGTCGCAGAGTAGAATACTCCGGATGCCCGTTCCCGGCATTCAGAGAATGCGACAATCTCAGAACCTGCGTTATGTCACTGTTAAAGCGGTTTGCGGGTGGTGAGCTAAGGCTGACGAGGATCGAGGCGCTGAGCGACGGCGTGTTCGCGATCATCGTGACTCTGCTGGTGCTGGAGTTGAAGGCGCCGGGCCTGACCGACCGTGCCAGCGTGAGCGAACTGGGGCAGCGTTTGATCAGTTTGCTGCCGAAGTTTCTGAGTTGGCTGATCAGCTTCATCATCGTCTGCAAGTTCTGGCTCAACCATCACCATGTTCTGGCGCAGGCCCGCCATGCCAACTACGCGCTGGTATGGCTCAACTCGATCTTCCTCATGTTCCAGTCCTTCGTTCCCTTCCCCACCGCGCTGATGGGCGAGTATCCGGAGAATCCGCTGGCCGTCAGTTTCTTCGGATGGGTGCTGGCGCTGAACACTCTCCTGTTTATCGTTCTCCACTGGTATGTGCTGAAGCATCTCGCGCGACGGGAGGCTGCAGCCTCGCAGGACCCGCACATCATCCGGAGATCGCTGATCGGACCCTTGTTCTACCTTCTGGGCGCGGGCAGTGCCTGGTGGAGCGTGCAGGCGGCGTTCGTCGCTTACCTGATCACGCCGCTGTTCTTCATCACGCCGCCCGGCCCGCGGACAGAGACCTAGAGGGAAACCACCGTCGCGCGCGGCGCATCATAATAACGGTATGAGGCGTCTGCCCCTGTTGCTGCTTCTGGTACTGCCTGCGCGGCCTGCCTCCAATCTCGACAAGCTGCCGGTGGCCAAGCGCATGGAAATGATCGAGAAGGGCAAGGTGGATGCCGGCGCCCGGATCCGTTTCGGCGAATCAGAGCTCAACGTCTACCTCTCCCAGAAAGTCAAGGAAGTGGTGCCACGGGGGCTGCGCAATCCACGCGTGCAGATCGGCGACGGCAAAGCCACCGCCCATGCGCTGGCCGATTTCGTGAAGATGCGGCACGCGCGGGGCGAACAGATGGGATGGCTCATGCGAAAGCTGCTCGAAGGCGAGCATCAACTCACCATCATCGGAACGCTCGAAAGCGGCGCCGGCCGCGGCCGCGTGGACATTGAACAGGTGGAGATCGGCGGAACTTCCCTCAAGGGACGGACGCTCGACCTGCTGATCCGCACTTTCCTCACGCCGCTATACCCGCAGGCCAAGCCCGGGCAATCCTTCGAACTCGGCTACGACATGGAGCGAATCGACCTCAAACCCGGCCGGGCGGAGGTGACGATGGCGCAGCGCAAACAATGGAAGCAGCGGCGTTCGGCAAAACCGATGGCTTCTGCGGCATTGCCGGCTCAATAGAAAAGGCCGGGACAGCATCGCAAGCCGCCCGGCCATCGTTTAATCAACAAAATCAGTTGGACGTTTAGAAACCCAAACGGAGCCCCACGCGGAACTGGCGCTCGTCGTAACCGTCGCGCCCCAGGCTGCGGGTGCTGGTGATTTCGCTGAAGCCGCCGAAGCGGCGTAGCGGATCGGTCAGCGTCGGGTTGTAGGCCGACACATTTCCGCCGGGGTTGTTGAAGTGCGGCGTGTTGGTGAAGTTGAACGCCTCGCCGCGGAACTGCAGTTGGAACCGCTCACTGATTTTGAATGAGCGGAACACGCCGAGGTCCCAGTTAAACACGCCCGGACCGTAGAGGCTGTTGAACGCGGTGTTGCCGAACCGGGCCTCTCTCACCGGCGCATAGGCGTCCGGATCGAAGTAGGCTTGGCCCCGGCCTACGCCGCCCAGAATCCTCACATCGGGCCTGATCTGGTCGGCCGTCTGTCCGGACCCCGGCATGTTGAGGGTATCCCCGTTGGAGGACACCGTAAACGGTGATCCGCTGAAGATACTCACCACATTGTTGATCTGCCAGCCGCCGGCCAGCCAGGAAAGCGGGCCTGAGGAGGCGAATTTGCGTCCCTTGCCGAACGGAAGTTCCCAAATGTGCGTCATTGCCAGATTGTGGGGAATGTTGTAACCCCGCACCGTGCGGTTACGCTCAAAGTACGGAATGGCAGAGACACCGGGGCCGCTGTCGTTGTTGTCCTGGTAGCCGATCACCTTTGACCAGGTATAGGACGCATTGAACTGCATGCCGTTGGCGAAGCGCCGTTCCAGCGTAGCCTGGAGCGAATCGTATATCGTTGTGCCAAAGGCCACTGCCTTGGTGGTGGCCGCCGTTCGTCCGAACTGTTGGCCCAATGGGCGGCCCGCCGCGCCTGCGCCAATCACCTGGCCGGCATTGATGTCCAGCCATCCCATGGATGCGGTGCTGCGGGTGGCCACGTAGCCGGCCTGGGCGATGAAACCGCCCTTCAACTGCTTCTGCATCGTGAAGTTCCAGCTTTGGACATAGCCTCGCCGGAACTTGTCATCGATCGTGAATGCCGCAAAAGTGTTCGGGATGTCGATGAGTCCGTTGCCCAGATCCGGCACGCGCGCCGTGGGTATGCCCGCCGCGATGCCGCGCGGATCGTAGGGAACAAAATCGTTGGCCCCTTGCAGGTTCTGCACCAGCAGGACCGGGTAGTTGGTTCGGAAGGTGCGGGCGTGGGAGAACGGATCGTTTGTCAGGCCGTATCCGGCGCGAACGACAAAAGTGTCCGTGACGCGATAGGCGAGCCCAACCCGAGGAGCGAATTTCTTCTTGCTCTCGGTAACACCGCAATCCCTCGGCACGGAACCCACGCCGCAGACCCGGATCTTGTTGGTGGCGGGATCGTACACCTCCAGCCCGCGGTCGGCGCGTGTCGGGAACGGAAAGTATTCCCAGCGCAAGCCGTAGGAGAGTGACAGCTTGCGGTTCACGTTCCAACGATCGCGAATGTAGTAACTATGCTGGAAGGAACGTGTGTTGTATTCATCCGGCACCTGCGTGATTTTGCCGGCCGTGCGCGGCATGCCGAGTAGAAATGCGCCATAGCTGTTGAAGTTGTTCGCAGCTTCGGCTGCCGCCAGGCTCCCGTTCGGGTTCTGGATACGCAGCATGGTGATGCCGCCATCAAACTGGAATCCGCCCTGTGCGCCGAAGAACGCGCCCGGGGCTTCCGGCTGCGCATGGTTCATGTGAGTAGAGTACAGATCGGTTCCAAAGCGCACTTCGTGGGCGCCCTTCAGCCACGTGAAATTGGCCACATACTGATACTGCGGATCGCGCCGGTAGTAGGGCTGAAAGTTGTTCGGCACGCCGAGCGGGGAATAGCCGCCGACGTTGAATTGCGGCCAGCCGCCCTCAATTCGCCGCGGGCCATTCGTCCCCGGAATACCCAGGAAGTCCAATCCAAGTTTTTCGTCCAGCCTTGCCTGTTCGATCGTCGTATCGATTCGCGTGTAGCCATAGTAGGCATCCATCAGGAAGGTGGGCTTGAACACATAGGTAACGGCGCCGGTGAAGCTGACAGTGTTGCCGTCACCCTTTCCCGGATTGCCGCCAGCGCCCGAAAGTTGATCACCGCCCAAGTCTCCGAAGATCTGCCCGTTGTCCATCGAATAATGCAGCAGGCTGAGCCGCCCGAACATGGTGAGCTTGGAGCTATGCACGTAGTTCACCTTGGAATCAACGCGATGCCGGTCAAAGGCATAGTTGCCGCCGGCAAAGAAGTTGTTCGTCAGCCCGGGCAACGTAGGGTTGGGGGTAAGGTCAATCAGTTTCTTGGTGATCGGGCTGATGCGGGAGGCCGGAATGATCTTGTTCGGGAACGGCGTACGGTTCAGTCCGTTCGGATCCGACGAAGAAGCCGGGTCCCACACGCCGCGCGGTGATTCGGACAAGTCCCCGCGCTTCACTTCCGGCGTCGGCACCGTGGCGAAACGCGACGCATACTGGTGGTCGAGCGTCGCCTCGTAGCTGCCGAAGTAGAAGAGCTTATCTTTCTTAATCGGCCCGCCAAGGGTCCCGCCGAATTCGTTGAACACCAGCTTCGGCTTGCCGGCCCCGGGCGGAAGGAAGAAGTTCCTCGCCAGAAGCCGGTTCCCGCTGTAGTATTCAAACGCCGAGCCGTGTATCTGGTTGGTGCCCGTCTTGATCTGTACGTTCACCGCCGCGCCGCCGGCCAGACCCTGTTCGGCATCGAACGAATTGGTCACCACATTGACCGTCTCCAGCGCTTCCAGCGTCGGGATAAACGCCGAGGCGTGCGGCAGCCACGGCTGAATGGAACTGGCGCCGTCGATGCGCGTGTTGTTGATGGACTGGCTGACGCCGTTGACGTTGGTGGTCAGCGCGCGTGACGGATTGGTGGGAACCGAGTGGGCGTTCGTGGGAGGCCTGAAGCCGGGCAGAGTGCGGAACAACTGTTGATAGTTGCGGCCCGCCGCTACCGGAAGGTTGCCGAAACTCTTGGCGCTGATCTCCTGGCGAACCTCGGCGCGGTCGGTCTGCAGCGTCGCGGCGGAGGCTTCCACCTGGACCGACTCGGCCACCGCGCCCAACTGCAGCGTGATATCGGCGCGGGTTACGGTATTGATCGTTACCGAGACTTCCGACTGCGCTGTGCGAAAGCCCTCCTTCATCACCTTCATATCGAAGGTCCCCGGGTTCAGATTGACGAAAGTGTATCCACCGGTTTCGTTGGTGATCGCTTCGCGGGTTTCGTTGGTGGCCCGGTTCGTGATCGTCACTTTGGCGCTGGCGATCGCGGCATCGCTGGGGTCTTTGATATTACCCACCAACGAACCGTACAGAATCTGAGCGGCGCCGCTTTGCACGAAAATGGTGCCCGCGGCGAGGGAAAGCAAAAGCAAACGGGAGAGGCCGTTGCGCATTGATCCTCCTGGACGAACGTCTTCAAAGTCTGTTTAGGCTAGGGAAACACAAACCCATCGCGGCCCTTGGAGGCCGAAACGGCGACCGTTCGTGTCTGACCCAAGAAGCAATCAACTGACCTGTCATCGGATTATAGACTCGCAATTTCCAGTGCGCAAGGGGGAGTACCATTAATCTACATAAAGATGGATCCATCGGCAAGAGAACGCTACTCCCGCCAGATTCTGTTCCCCGGTCTCGGCGAAACGGGACAGGAACACCTGATGGCTGCCCGTGTGGCCGTCGCCGGCTGCGGCGCACTCGGCAGCTTCCATGCCGGCGCGCTGGCACGGGCCGGCGTCGGACAGATTGTTCTGATCGATCGCGACTACGTGGAAGCCAGCAATCTGCAGCGCCAGTGGCTCTATGAAGAGCAGGATGCCGCGGACGGACTGCCCAAAGCCGTCGCCGCCGCACGGTCCATCGGCCGCATCAACAGCAGTGTCAGCACCCAAGCCGAAGTCGCCGATCTTACGCCGGGCAACATCGACGATTTGCTGGGAGGCGTCGATCTGGTGCTGGACGGCACCGATAATTTTGATACCCGCTATCTGATAAACGACTACGCGGTGAGAGAAGGAATTCCCTGGATCTACGGCGCGGCCGTGGCCAGCTACGGATTAGTGATGCCCGTGCTCCCAGGCGATACCTGCTGCCTGAAGTGCGTCTACCCGGATCCGCCCACCGGCGCACAACCCACCTGCGAAACCGCCGGCGTCCTCAATACCATCACTTCTCTGATCGCCTCGCTGCAGGTGAGCCTCGCCTACCAGATTCTTTCGGGTCATCAGACGGAGATGGCGCGGCGCATCACCACCGTGGATGTGTGGACCGGCGTGATCCGGCAGGTTCATCAACCGGAACGCCAAACCGACTGTCCCGCCTGCGCGCGGCGCCAGTTCACTCATCTCGAGGGACGAAAACGGACGCCCATCTCGCTGTGCGGCCGCAATGCCGTGCAGATTCACGAAAGCACCCGCCCGATCGATCTGGCCGACCTCGAAACGCGGCTGATCCCGCTCGGCCAGGTGCGGCGCAACGAGTTCGCGTTGCGCTTCTTCCTGCCCGCTTATGAGATGACGATCTTTCCCGATGGACGCGCCATCATCAAGGGAACCACCGACACGGGCATCGCCCGCAGCCTCTATTCGCGGTATGTGGGCGCGTAGGGCTATCCTGAAATAGAATGCGGCGTGCCCGCCCACTGTTCCTTCTGGCCATCCTCGGAATCTCCGGCTTCGTCGCCTACACCTATCGGGCGCGCATGGAGGAGATCCGGCGCCGCGCCCCCAAAGCCCCGCCCAAACTGCCGCCCAAGGTCGGCGCGGCCCTGCAGAACTGGTTCTGGCAGAAGAGCGCGGGCAACGGCGCCGCCGTGGAAGTAACCGCGAAGAACATGCGCCACGATCAGGAGAAGAACCTGTTCGAACTGGAAGGCATGACGATGAAGATCTTCCACAAGGACGGCAAGACGTTTGACCACGTCACCTCCGAGCGGGCCGACTTCAACCTGGGCGAAAGCTATCTCTATGCCGACGGCGACGCCAACATTCAGCTTGGTCTGGCCGAAGGAGAAGAGCCGGCGCCGGGACGCATCATCCAGATCAAGGCCTCCGGCGTGCGCTTTGACATGAGCGCGACAAAGGCCGCCACTGAGCGTGAAGTGCAGTTCGGATTCGAGCGCGGGGAAGGCCGCGCCACTGGCGCCACCTACGATCCCAATACGCGCGAACTCCACCTGAAGTCCAACGCACAACTCACCTGGCACGACAAGAGCGCCACACCCAGGCCGATGCGCGTCGAAGCCGGCGAGGTCGTCTACAGAGAATCGGATTCCAAAGTCCTTCTTTCCCCCTGGTCGAAGTTCAGCCGCGGAACCATGACGCTTGAAGGCGCCTCCGCCACCGTCACCCTGGACACCAACGGCATTCGTCTCGTGGAAACCACCAATGCCCGCGGGGCCGACAACGACCCGCAACGCAAGCTGGACTATTCGGCGGACAAACTGGTGATGTTTCTTTCCGAGCGCAGCGAGATCGAGCGGATACGGGCCGAATCGAACGCCCGGCTGGTGGCCACCTCAAGCACCGCCGTTACCGAAACCCGAAGCGACGCGGTGGACCTGGACTTTGACGTCACCGGCGGCGACTCCATTCTCACGCGCGCTTTGGCCACAGGGAAGAGCCTGGTGGAATCAAAGCCAGTCGCGCAAACAGGCCGCCGCATGCCGGAAACCCGCGTGCTGCGCAGCGAAGTCATCGAACTGAAGATGCGCGAGGGCGGCAAGGAAATCGCCGCGCTCGAAACCCAGACGCCCGGCGTTCTGGAGTTCTTCCCCAATAGCGCCGGCCAGCGCAAGCGGCGGGTGGAAGGCGACCGGTTCTTCGTCACCTACGGGGACAACAACCGGTTGGAATCGTTCAAGGCCGTACAGGTCACCACCCGCACCGAAAACGAGGAGCGCAAAGGGAAACCATCCCCACCCGCATTGACGTGGAGCAAGGAGTTGGAAGCGCGGTTCTCACCCTCCACCGGCGACATGACCAGGCTGGAGCAATGGGGCGATTTCCGTTACGAGGAAGGAGACCGTAAGGCGCAGGGCGACCGGGGCATTCTCGAAAGCGCCACCAGCCTGATCACGCTCATCGATCACGCGCGGGTTTCCGACACGACCGGATCCACTGCCGCCGATCGCATTGTCCTCGATCAGAGGACTGAGGATTTCCGCGCCGAAGGCAACGTCACCTCCAGCCGCCTGCCCGACAAAAAAGGCGGCGGCGCGGCCATGCTTTCCCAGGAGGAACCCCTGCAGGCCCGCGCGCGCATCATGTCCACCTTCGAAGGCCGGACCAACGTTGTCTATGAGGGTGGCGCCGTTTTGTGGCAAGGCTCCAGCCGTCTCACGGCGGACCGCATCGAGATTGACCGCGCCAATTCCGCGCTGCGGGCCACCGGCAACGTCGTGAGCACACTACAGGAAAAACGAAAGGGCCAGAAGAAAACGGCGCCACCCGTCTTCACCGTCATCCAATCGGCCAGCCTGGTCTACACGGACAAGCAGCGATTGGCTCACTATGCGGGCGGCGCGAAACTGAAGCGGGCTGCGCTGGACGTCACGGCCCGCGAAATCCGGGCGTTTATGAAGGAGCAGAAGCCGGACGGAGACTCGGGGTTAGACAAGGCGATCGCCGATGGCGATGTGATCATCCTGTCGGCGGCGGGGGGACGCACCCGGCGCGGGACTTCAGGCCACGCCGAATATTACACCGAAGATGGCAAGGTGGTTCTGGAACAGGACCAGCCCATGCTGGAGGACTCCCTGCGCGGCGTCACCCGCGGAACGCAATTGATCTACTTCGCCAACGATGATAGGCTGCTGGTAAATGGGGTGGCCTCGAAACCTTCCGTCAGCAAAGTCCGCCGGCGCAAATAGTTGATGCGAACTCTTCAGACGGCGGAAATCTGCAAAACGTACCGTGGCCGTAGGGTGGTCGACGGCGTGTCGGTATCGGTGTCGCAAGGCGAAGTAGTGGGGCTGCTGGGACCGAACGGCGCCGGAAAGACAACATCGTTCTACATGATTGTCGGCCTCATCAGTCCCGATTCCGGCCGCATTCTTCTCGACAAGGACGACGTAACCGCGCTGCCGATGTATGAGCGTGCCCGGCGCGGCGTCAGCTACCTGCCGCAGGAGCCTTCGGTCTTCCGCCGCCTGACGGTGGAAGAGAACCTCATGGCGATTCTCGAAACCATGCGGCTCTCCGGCGCTGAGCGGCGCGACCGCGCAGCCCGCCTCATCGAAACCATGGGCCTCGAAAAGGTGCGGCAGAGCAAGGGCTATATGCTCTCCGGCGGGGAACGCCGCCGCGTGGAAATCGCCCGGTCCCTGGTGATTGAGCCAAGCTTCCTCCTCCTCGATGAGCCCTTTTCCGGCATCGATCCCATCCAGGTGCTGGAACTGCAGCGCGTGGTGTCCGATCTGAAACGCACCGGCATCGGCATCCTTATCACTGATCACAACGTGCGTGAGACGCTGGCCGTTACAGACCGCGCCTATATCATCAATAACGGCAAGATATTCCGCGCCGGCACACCGGAAGAGTTGGGTAACGACGCTGAGGTGAAGCAGGTGTACCTCGGCGAATCCTTCGAGTTATAAGATGCTGGACCACTGGCGACATTACGCGCTCATCGCCCTGGGCAGCGCCCTGGGCGGGATGGCGCGCTATTGGCTGGGCCTTCACGTGACGCATTGGCTCGGCGCCGCTTTCCCATGGGGCACGCTGGCGGTAAATGTGACCGGCGCCTTCGTCATCGGATATGCGGCCAATTGGGCGCACCTGCAGCCGGTACGATTCCTGGTGATGGTGGGCCTGTGCGGCGGATTCACGACGTTTTCCTCGTTCAGCCTGGAGAGCCTCACGCTGATGCGCGAGGGCGACTGGGTGCGGGCATGTGGCTACATGGCCGTTTCGGTGCTGTTATGCCTGGTTGCCGTTTGGATGGGATTCAGCGTGGCAAAGGGCGTTCGATAGCGCTCACCACGAACCGGCGCGGCGCGGCGCCCACATAATCGAACGGAAAACAGGTGATGAGGGTGAATCGCGTGTCCGGAGCCGGTTCCAGCACTTCCTCCGCATCGGGCCCCACCACCGTGATCGAATCCACCACGTAATGAAACGTCTGCCGCGGCGCCACAAAGCGCAGCAGGTCCCCACGCCGTACATGGCGCAACGGGCGGAAGAACGTGTCGCGATGCGCGGCGATCACGGAGTTTCCCCGCTGCCCTGGCAGAGCCGAACCCGGCAAATGTCCGGCGGCTTTACGCAGCGTCCGCTTATCCATTCCTTCCCGCACCATCACCTTCACGCCGATCCTGGGAATTTCCAGCCTCCCCAGAACCTGCGGGTCCCGCACCAGGTTGGCGACGCTGAGCACACGCTTGCTCAACACGGGCGCCGGCGCTTCCGGCGCCTGCGCCGGAAGCGGCTGCTCCAGAAGGGCTTCCTGACACTCCTGGTAAATCCAGGCCTCAGCCTTCACCCACACGAAAACAGCGATCCCGCATGCCCCCACCAGCATCAGCCCTATGCCCAACCAATGGAAAACAGCTTTCGAGGCGGCGGGAATCCGTGTGCGCAGGATCATTTTGCCACCTCCGTCTGCGAGACGGGCGTGGCAAGATAGCTGGGACGCGTCCGCACCTTCGCCTTGCCGGAGGGCAGAGTGACTTCCAATCGGATCTCGCGCTTCTGCGCGGCGGCGGTATCGGCGGCGCGGAACGCCAACATGTAGCGTGAACGGATACTTCTGGCCAGTTGGCGGCAGACGTCCGGCAGTTGCTCCGGCTTCACGTCCTGGACCGATTCGCCGCCCGTCAGGTAGGAGATCCTTCGAAGAAAACCGGGATCCCGTTCGCTCTGATCGGCGTCCTGAATTCCCACGGTGTGGATGGCGGCCTGGGAAAGTTGCGCGCGGCGAATGATTTCGTCCCGCGATGTCACGCTGGCGTTGTCGCCGCCATCGCTGAGAACCACAAGCGCTTTTCTCTCCCTGGCGCCCGCTTGCACCCGGTCCAATCCGGTGCGAATCGCGTCATATAGCGCAGTTCGCCCCTGCAGTGCGGTAACGGCAAGGGTCTGCAGGATGGCGGCGCCGGACGGCGCGATCCTCACCGAATCGTTAAACGTGACAAGAGAGGTTTCATCCTCGGGATTGCCGGCTTCCAGAAGCGAAGCGGCGGCCGTCAGCAGGTCACGGCGGTTCTTCCGCATACTGCCGCTTGAGTCCACTACCAGCGCCACGGTGACGGGTGAATCCTCGGCGGCAAAAGCGCTGATGGGCCGCGGCCGTCCGTCATCAAAAACGCGAAAGGCATCCCGCTCAAGTCCTGTCACGGGATGCCCACGTTCATCAGTCACGGCAACGTCCAGGATGACCAGCCGGACATCGCTTACCAGCCGCCACTCCTGCTCGGCGGCCGCGGACACGCCACTGCCGGCTATCGCCTTCACCATCCAACGGCGTGTCCGCATCTCGTTGCTCCTAGCGGTTCCATGCTGCCAAACGCATCGCCAGTCCCGCGCTGAACAACGCAAGCCCGGCAAGGCCGATCGCGGCAAACGGACTCGCGGTCTCCGGCAGCACAGGTGGCCGCTGAGGAGCCGCGGCAACTTCCGGAGCGGGCGCGGGTTCAGCCGCGGGCGGCTCAGGCGCCGGTCTCGGCGGTGGCGGCGGTGCGGCCTCCGCAACAAACGGCTTCTCCTGGCCGGACGGTTCCACCACCGTCACCGGCTCTGTCTTCATCGCCGGCGCGGTCTTGGCCTCGGTGGTGGGCACCGGCGCCTTTGCCACTTCAGCGATCCTGGCCGACATGCCTTTCGGATAGGCGAACTCCTGGCCGAAGTTGTCGCCAGGGTAGAACCACGCGCGCAACGCTCTGGGATTGCCGGCGGGAGTTTCCCACCATCCGAATTGCGTGTCGCCCGTTGGCTCAAGGCGGTAGTTTGGAATTGCCAGAACCGTGGTGATCACGCGGTTCTCCTGTTCGTTCATGATTTGCACAATGTGCCGGTCCGACAGAGAGTCCACCAGCTTGATCACGTACTTGCCCGGCTGCAGAACCGTGCCAGGAATCTGGATCGGCTCATTGACTGTCAGAACCGTCTTCTTATTCCAGGGAGCCGCCGGGCTGTCTGTGCTAAAAAGCGCGAGACAGCCCAACGCCACAAGAGTTCTTTTCCACATAACATCTCCTTCATCCCCCAGCGGTAAATCGCTTCGCCGCCCGGGAACAATCTCCAAGACAAACACATGCACTTTGCATGCCATCGGAGCCAACGCCCCACAAACGTCACAATGGAGGGATGGCGCTTCCTTGCATCTCCCGAATTCACAACGTACGGGATGCGCGATTCAGCCAGCGCTTGCGGGACATTGGACTCAATCTCCCCGCGATCCGCGGCGGTACTGAGCCGGGTGACGACCTGCGGTCACCGCTCACGCCAACCAGGGAGACGCTCTTTTCCGATGCCCCGCCCGCGATTGCCTTGCGGCTGCTGTTCTGCGCCGTCCCCGTAGCGGAAGACGAGGCCGGCAGAGCACTGGGAGACGATCTGTTCCACACCCTCGCCGAGGCTGGTCTGTTGGCGCCAGATCCTGGCGGCGGGATGATCGCGCCGTTTCATCTGCGCACCGCGGCCGGGCTTTTTCTCTTCAGCGACTACCTTGGCTCGGATGGCGATGCCGTCATGGGCGCCGGCGAAACCACCGCCGTGCTCTACCACGCGGCAAAACCACGCATCCCGGTCACCGGCGTCCTCGATCTTGGATGCGGCGCGGGCACACTCGCTTTGCTGCTGGCGCGCGAGGCGAAGCATGCGGTGGGAACCGACATCAACCCCCGCGCGGTGGCGATGGCGCGGTTAAACGCCGCCATCAACGGGGTCCACAACGCCGAATTCCGCCAGGGCGATCTGTTCGAACCGGTGGAAAACGAACAATTCGATCTGATTGTCTCCCAACCGCCCTACTATCCCGATCCGGCCGGTGCGGCGTCCATCTTCCTTCACGGGGGAAAACGCGGCGATGAACTCGCCGCGCGCGTGATGCTCGGTCTCAGCCGTCATTTGACTCCGGCAGGCAGGGCGCTGGTCTTCACTTCGTGGCCCCAGGGGCCGCCTTCACTCGAACAGGCGCGGATGCGAGTATTGGAACTGCGCACCAGCCGCCGTGAGTTAAACGGCGCGCGCCAGAGCATATCCGTGGTGGAGCACGCTGGCGATGGGCAATGCTGGCCGGCCGTATTCGAAGTCTCCGCCGAATGCTGGGGAAACGTGGAGCCCGCGCGTATCGATCAGATCATCGCCGCTCAGCAACTTCTGCGCGCGCCGGCCGCCGATCTGCTCTCCGCCGCTCTGCGCATGCCCGCCGGCGCCAGCGTGTTCATGGAGGGCTCGCAGATCTTTCTGCGTTGTCCCGCCGAGGCGCTTACCGGCGTGGTAGCACTCGATGAATCCACGCTGCGGATCATCACAGCCGTGCACAATGCCCCCGACCTGGCAAGCGCAATCGAGCCTTCCGCGCTCGCCACCGTGCGCGCCGCAATCGCCCGCGGCCTGCTGGTCCCCGCGCCAAGGTGATACATTAGGCGTTTCGGATGGGAAAAAAAGCCGCGGACCCCAACCTGCCGCCCCTGGACGATCCAAGCCTCTACGTGAACCGTGAACTGAGCCTGCTGGAGTTTCAGCGGCGCGTCCTTGAGGAGGCCGAAGACGTATCGCATCCCTTATTGGAGCGAATCAAATTCATCTCCATTCTCGGATCGAACCTCGATGAGTTTTTCATGGTGCGGGTAGCCGGCCTCAAGAACCAGGTGGACGCCGGCATTCATGACGCCGGCGCCGACGGTATGTCGCCTTCGCAGCAATTGCAGGCCATCCGGGAGCGCGTCAACGCGCTCATGACCGATGCCCACGCATGCCTGCGCAAGTTGCTGAAAGAACTGGAAAACCATGGAATCTTTATCCTCGGATATCAGGATCTGAATACGGCCCAGCGCGAATACGCCTCGCAGTATTTCGCCAACACCATCTTTCCCGTCCTTACCCCGCTGGCCTACGATCCCGGCCGTCCGTTTCCGCATATCTCAAACCTCAGCCTCAGCGTGTCCGTCCTCATCCGTGACCACGCCGGAGAAAGTCACTTCGCGCGGCTCAAGGTGCCCGACACGCTGCCACAACTGATCCCGCTGCAGAAGATTCCCAAGGGCAACGGACAGCCGCTGTATTTCGTCTGGCTGGAACAGGTGATCCAGGCCAATCTGCGATTCCTGTTTCCGGGCATGGAGGTGCTGGAATCGCACCTGTTCCGCCTCACGCGCGATGCCGATTCCGCCATCCAGGAACTGGAGGCCGAGGATCTGCTGGAAACGGTGGAAGAGGGCGTGCGCAGGCGGCGCTTCGGCGCCGTGGTGCGGCTGCAGGTGAACCCGGAGATGCCGGAAAGCCTGCTCGATATCCTGCGCGCCAACCTGGAACTGGAAGAGTACGACATTTACCGCATCGACGGGCCACTGGCGCTCTCGCGCATGCGCTCACTGGCCTCGCTCGAAAGGGCCGAACTGAAGGATCCGCCGTTCGTGGGCGCGCCGCTTGCGGGCCTTGCCGAGGAGGACGACATCTTCGCCCTGATCCGCCGCAACGACATCCTGCTGCACCATCCGTTTGATTCTTTCCAGCCCGTGGTGGACTTCCTGCGCACTGCCGCGCGCGATCCCAACGTGCTGGCCATCAAGATGACGCTCTACCGCGTGGGCCGCAACGCACCGGTGGTGGAAGCATTGCTGGAGGCCCAGGAAAATCAGAAACAGGTGGCCGTCCTGGTGGAACTGAAGGCGCGCTTTGACGAAGAGAGCAACATCGAATGGGCGCGGGCGCTGGAACGCGAAGGCGTACATGTGGTTTACGGACTGGTAGGTCTGAAAATCCACGGCAAGGTGGCGCTGGTGGTGCGAAGGGAGGGCGACGTCATCCGCCGCTATGTTCATCTTTCCACCGGCAACTACAACGCCGTGACGGCGCACCTTTACACCGACCTCGGATTCTTCACCGCTGATCCGGAAATCGGCGCCGACGCCACTGACCTGTTCAACTACCTCACCGGCTATTCCGCCAAATCGGACTATCACAAGCTGCTGGTGGCGCCCATCAATCTGCGCAAGAAGCTGGAGGCGCTCATCCAGCGCGAAGTGGATCACGCGCGCGCAGGCCGCGATGCCCGCATCATCATCAAGGTGAATTCTCTCGCCGATCCGCGCATCATCCGCCGCCTTTATAACGCTTCGCAGGCAGGAGTGCAGATCGAACTGCTGGTGCGCGGCATCTGCTGCCTGCGCCCCGGCCTCCCCGGCGTCAGCGACAACATACGCGTACGTTCCATCGTCGGCCGGTTCCTGGAACATAGCCGGATTTTCTATTTCCTCAACGGCGGGGAAGAGGAAGTCTATCTCGGCTCGGCCGACATCATGTCCCGCAACATTGACCGGCGCGTGGAAGTGCTGTTTCCCGTGCAGAAAGCGGCCATGGTGCGGCTGCTGCGCGACCGTGTGCTGGCCGTCTATCTCAGCGACAACAACAAGGCGCGCATCATGCAGCCCGATGGAACCTACGTGCGGGCATCGCGAGGCAAGGGCGAACGTAACGTCAACAGCCAAACCGTGCTGCTGGAGCGCAAGAGCGCGCGCGCAGCGGGCTGAGCCAGCGGCTAGAATGGACTGGTTGACCAGTCATGAAAAGCCCCCTTACGCCGCTATCGTTTCTCGCCCGGTCCGCGTTCGTTTACCGGGACAAGATCGCCGTTGTCCACGGGGATGAGCGTTATACCTACGCAGAACTCCAGGACCGCGTGCATCACCTGGCGGCGGCGCTGCGCAATCGGGGCATCGGACCGGGGGATCGCGTGGCGGTGCTCTCGCCGAACACGCCGATGGCCCTGGAACCGCATTTCGCCGTACCCATGACCGGCGGCGTTCTGGTGATGCTCAACACCCGCCTGCAGGCCGCCGAACTGGCCTGGATTCTCAATCACTGCGAAGCCACGCTGCTGCTGGTGGATCCGCAGTTGGCGCCGCTGCTCGATTCCGTGCGCGGAGAACTCACTCATCTGAAGCACTTCATCACCAACTACGAATCGCTGCTGGAGGAAGGCCGCCACCTTACCCTGGAACCGCTGGAGGTGGATGAGGACTCACTGCTGGCCATCAACTACACCAGCGGCACCACCGGCTTCCCCAAAGGCGTCATGTTCTCCCACCGCGGCGCGGCCTTGAACGCGCTGGGCGAACTGATGGAATACGGCCTCAACGAATCGAGCGTTTATCTCTGGACGCTGCCGCTGTTTCACTGCAATGGCTGGTGTTTCCCGTGGGCGGTGACCGCGGCGGGCGGCCGCCATGTGTGCCTGCGGCAGGCCCACGCCGAACTGATCGTCGATGCCATCCGGCATGAGGGAGTCACTCATCTTTGCGGCGCTCCGGTGGTGGTGGGAAGCCTCACCCATTACGCTTCCTCGCGCGGCATCCATTTTCAGAACGGATTGCGCATTGTTACCGCCGGTGCGCCGCCTTCGCCCGCCGTCTTGCGCGCCGCCGAAGGCATGGGCGCTGAGATGTTCCACTGTTACGGGCTCACGGAAACCTATGGCCCGCACACGCTGTGCGCGTGGCGGTCGGCATGGAATGATCTGCCCGCCAACGAACGTTCGCATCTGAAGGCGCAGCAGGGCGTGCCCTACATCATCAATGGAACCGACGTGCGGCTGGTGGATGAACACATGGTGGACGTGCCGCCCGACGGCTTCACGATGGGTGAGGTGGTGATGCGCGGCAATAACGTCATGATCGGCTACTACAAGAACCCGGAAGCCACCGAGGAGGCCTTCCGCGGCGGCTGGTTCCATTCCGGTGACTACGCGGTGATGCATCCTACCGGCTATCTGGAAATCCGTGACCGCAAGAAGGACATCATCATCTCGGGCGGTGAGAACATCTCTTCAGTTGAAGTGGAAAAGACGCTCTATGAACACCCGGCCGTTCTGGAGGCCGCCGTGGTGGCCGTGCCTGATGAGCACTGGGGCGAGGTGCCGAAAGCTTATGTGCATCTGAAATCGGAAGGCGCCGCCACCGCCGCCGATCTCATCAGCTTCTGCCGCCAACGCCTGGCCCACTTCAAATGTCCCAAGCACATCGAATTCGGGCCGCTGCCCAAGACCGCTACCGGCAAGATCCGCAAGAACGAACTGCGGGAGCGGGACTGGTCAGGCAGAGAGAAGCGGGTGAACTGATGCCCTATGAATGCATCCTGGAAACGCGGGAAGAGAATCTGGCAATCGTCACGCTGAACCGGCCGCGGCGGCGCAACGCCCTGTCGCTCGAACTGATGCTGGAACTGACCGCATGCCTCGACGCCATCGGCCGCGACACATCGCTGCGCGCCGTGATCCTGAATGCGGCCGGGCCGGTATTCAGTTCCGGCCACGATTTGAGCGAAATGACCGGCGGCGCCGTGACGCAATACCGCCGCCTGTTCGACGTCTGCGCGGAATTGATGACGAAGATCCAGTCGATTCCACAGCCGGTGATCGCTGAAGTGCAGGGCATGGCGACGGCCGCGGGCTGCCAGTTAGTGGCCACCTGCGATCTTGCGGTTGCCGCCGAGCAAGCCAGTTTCGCCACACCGGGCGTAAAGATCGGCCTGTTCTGCACCACTCCGATGGTGGCGCTCACCCGGGCCATCGGACGGAAGCGCGCAATGGAGATGCTGCTCACGGGCCGCCTAGTGGATGCGCACACGGCTGCCGGCTGGGGGTTGGTGAACTCGGTTGTACCCGCCGCGGCGTTGGCGGCGGCAACCCGCGAACTTGCCGGCGCCATCGCCTCGGCCAGCAGTTTCACGGTGGGCCTGGGCAAGCAGGCTTTTTACACACAAATCGACCTGGATCAAACCAGGGCGTACGCTTATGCGAAGGAAGTGATGTCGATGAACTCTTTGGCCGCCGATGCGCAGGAAGGGATTTCGGCGTTTCTTGAAAAGCGCGTTCCCTGCTGGACGGGCCGATGACCCTCATCACCGATCTTGTCCAGATCCAGCGCCTGGGCGAGAAAAAGCTGGAAGAGAATAAGCGGCTGCGTGTGCATATGAAGCGCTTCCACGCCGTGGAGCGTAAGCTGCGCAAGGTGGCCCAGCAGATTGAGGATCAGATCGACTGCACCGCCTGCGCCAACTGCTGCCGCGTGGCCACGGTGACCCTGAAAGAACGTGAAGTCGAACAACTCGCCGGCTTCATTGGCGCCTCGCGGCGGGAATTCCTGCTCAACTACACCGAAACCACCGAAGAAGGACTGATCCTGAAGCGCACCGAAAAGGGCTGTGTGTTTCTGGAAGGCAATTTGTGCGGCGTCTACGCCCAGCGCCCTTCCATGTGCAATGACTTTCCCCATTTGGCGCGCGGGCCGGGATCATTGGTCTCCCGTATGTGGCACATGCCCGATCGCGCCACTTATTGCCCGATCGCATATAATACCCTGGAGGCTTTCAAGGAAGAGACCGGGTTCAAGTGAACCGCATGCGTGAAACTCGCCGCAGATTCCGCAACGCCGCCCTGGCCGCACTGATGATTCTCACCGGTGCGTCCCCGGCCCGCCCCCAGTTCACTGACCGCAACAAACCGGAAATCCACCCCCACATCCTGGAGCATTTTAAGTACGGATCGATTGGAGCGGAGGAGCGCGCCGGCGTTCCTTACTGGATCTGGCGCGTCCTTCCGGAGCTTTTTCCGCAGCACTTGCCGCAGCGGCCCGGCAGCGGTTATGAGCGATTCGGCCTGGTGTTCGAACCCGGCAAGCAGCGGCCCATCGGCTCCAGCCTTCGCGAGCGGCAGATTCCGCTCACCGGCCTGAACTGCGCCGTCTGCCACACGGGCACCCTCCGCGACACGCCCGCCTCCCCGCGCCGCATCATCCTGGGGATGCCCGCCCACCAGTTCGACCTGCAAAGCTACCAGCGGTTTCTGTTCGCCGCCCTGGCCGACGCCGCGTTCACGTCTGAGCGTGTGCTGCCCGCCATCGAAGCGATCAACCCCGATTTCGGCTGGTTCGACAAGGCCATCTACAAGTTCTTCGTCATCCCTCGCACCCGGCGCCAGGCGGTGGAACTCGCCGCCCAGTTCACGTTTTTTGACAGCCGCCCGCTGCAGGGGCGCGGCCGCGTGGACACCTTCAATCCCTACAAAGTGATGTTCGGCTTCGATCTTGCCGCCGACCGCTCCATCGGCACGGCCGACCTCCCGCCGCTGTTCAACCAGAAAAGCCGCGACGGATTGTGGCTGCACTGGGACGGCAACAACGATCGTGTGACCGAGCGCAACAAAAGCGCCGCCATCGGAGCCGGTGCATCCGAAGCCTCACTGGATCTGCCGGCGATGAAACGCGTGGAGGACTGGATCTGGGAGTTGAAACCGCCGCCCTTCCCGCCAGACCGCATCGACCGCAAGAAGGCGTCGGCTGGAATGTCCCTCTACGAACGCCATTGCTCGGAATGCCATTCGGTCGGCGGTAAGCGCACCGGCCAGGTGGTGCCGGTGGCGGAACTGGGGACCGATCCGGAGCGGATGCAGTCCTTCAGCGCGCTGCTGGCGGACAAGATGAACACGCTGGGCACGGGGCGCGAGTGGAAGTTCTCCCGGTTCCGCCACACCAACGGCTACGCGGCCATGCCACTGGATGGCGTCTGGCTGCGCGCCCCCTATCTGCACAACGGCTCAGTGCCGACCCTGCGCGATCTGCTCACCAAACCCGAGGATCGTCCAAAGCTTTTCTGGCGCGGTTACGACGTCTACGATTACGACGCCGTCGGGTTCGTTTCCCACGGCCCGGAGGCCCAGCGGGAAGGTTTCGGCCTGGACACGTCCGAGCGCGGCAACAGCCGCCTGGGCCATGCCTACGGAACGAACCTGACTCCCGCCGAAAAAGCCAGCCTGATCGAGTATCTCAAGGGCCTGTAGCTGGTATCCTGAAGAGAAGTAGCACCATAGCCTTGAAGATCGGATTTGTCAGTCTCGGTTGCCCCAAAAACCTCGTCGACTCGGAAGTGATGATGGGCCAGTTGAACGCCAATGGCCATGAAATCACCCCGCGCCCGGAGGATGCCGACGTCATCGTCGTCAACACCTGCAGCTTCATCAATCCCGCCAAGCAGGAGTCCGTGGACACCATCCTTGAGATGGCCCAGTTCAAGAAGACCGGCCGCGCGCGCAAGTTGATCGTCGCCGGCTGCCTGGTGGAGCGCTACCGCGAAGAGATTCAGAAAAACATCCCGGACGTGGATCACCTCATCGGCACCAATGAGATCGAGAGGATCACGTCGCTTTGTGAAGACGCGGCGGCGGACGTCAATCCCCTGGCGCCGTATCTTTACCACGACGCCACGCCTCGCCTGCGCGCGACGGCGCGCCATACCGCCTACATCAAGATTGCCGAGGGATGCGATCATCCCTGCACCTTCTGCATCATCCCGCAGTTCCGCGGGGCGTTCCGCAGCCGCAGGTTCGAATCGGTGATCGCAGAGGCCACGCGCCTGTTTTCCGAAGGCGTCCGCGAGATCAACCTCATCGGCCAGGACACCACCTGCTACGGCGAGGATCTGGGCATCCGGGACGGTCTGGCGCTGCTGCTGGAACGGCTGGCGCAGATTGAAACCCCGCACGAAAAGTGGGTCCGTTTCCTCTACGCCTACCCGAACAGGGTCAACCAGAAACTGCTCGATACCATCGCCCAACACCCGGCGCTGGTGAAGTATATCGACGTGCCGCTGCAACATGCCAGCCCCCAGGTGCTGAAGCGCATGAAGCGCGGGGCGGGCGGCGCCATTTTCCTGAAACTGCTGGAACGGATCCGCAGGACGATCCCCGGCGTAGCCATTCGATCTTCGTTTATCGTTGGTTTCCCCGGGGAGACGGACGCCGATTTCGAACAACTCTGCGCCTTCGTTCAGGAAGCACAGCTTGACCGCCTTGGCGTGTTTACCTACTCCGATGAGGAGACTTCAAAGAGCCACGCCCTTGATGGCAAGGTGGATGAGCGCACCAAGTACAACCGCAAGCGGCGGCTGATGTCGCTGCAGCGTAAGATCTCAAAGGCGCGCAACCGCAAGCTCATAGGCCGGGAGTTCCCGGTGCTGCTGGAAGGGCCATCCAGGGAGACCGGCCTGCTCTGGGAGGCGCGTATGCCAAGCCAGGCGCCGGAGATCGACGGTGTCTGCTACATCAATGACGACAATGAGAGCGAGATGCGCCCCGGCCAGATCCGCCGCATGCGCGTAAGCGAAGCACACGACTACGACGTAATCGGCGGGCTGGTGGATGAGGCTCCGGCTGAATTCACGCCAGCGCCGCCACTGTTCCACATTCTCACTTCCAGGCGAGCCCCGATCGGAAATGAAGTGCCCCATCTGTAAAGCCGAGGTGGCGTTCGGCAACCCCAACATGCCTTTCTGCAGCGAGCGCTGCCAGCTTCTGGACCTTGGGAAATGGGCGTCGGAGGAGTATGTGATCTCCACGCCCATTGAGCACACCCCAACGCATGAAGAAGACGAATCCTAGGCCGTGCTAGCCCACCTGTTGGCCACATGGTTCGGGTGCGGCCACGTGCCGAAGGCCCCTGGAACGGCCGGCGCCGCCGGCGCGCTGATCCCCGCCATCCTGCTCTGGCAATACCTGGAGGCGCCACCCTGGTGGTTCGCTCTGTTGGCGGCCGCCGCCACGCCCATCGGCATCTGGGCCGCCGGTTCGGTGGCCCGCGCCAGGTCGCTGAAGGACCCGCAAATCGTGGTCATCGACGAGGTGCTGGGGGTGTGGGTGGCCCTTGCCGGCGCCACGGTGTTGAACTGGACCAGCCTGCTGGCGGCCTTCGCGCTATTCCGCCTGTTCGATATCTGGAAGCCGCAGCCGGTAAGAAAACTGGAGTCCCTCGGTGGCGGAGTAGGAATCGTGGCCGACGACCTGATGGCCGGCGTTTATGCCGCGCTTGTCTTATTCGCGGCCGGATGCTTCAATCTTTATTAGCAGCATGGCATTATTCAAAGATCCAGACCGGCCCGAGATCAGCGAAATCTCTCCTGTCGCGGCCATTCCCGGCGGCGAATTCGAAATTCGCGGCAAGAACTTCGCCCGCGGTGACCGGCCCCGCGTCCTGTTGGGGGACGTGCTGGCGCCCATCGTCATCGGGTCGAACTCGTTCGTCATCGCACGGGTGCCGGAAGAGGCGTCGCAGGGCGAAGTGGTGATCACCAGCGGCGCAGGCACTTCCGCCGCCTGGCACTGCGATATCGGCGTGCAGATCGCCACCGACGTTCACCCGGTGAGCAATCCGGCCGTGGACCGCGCGGGCAATATCTACACAACGCTGAGCGGACCCCGCGGGCAAAAGACACAGGTGTCCGTTTTCAAACTGGATACCAGCCATAACCTGAGGCCGCTGGTCACCGACGTGATGAACGCCACGGGCCTGGCCCTTGATTCGGAAGGCGTGCTCTATGTCAGCAGCCGTTACGACGGTATCATCTATCAGGTAACGCCGGGCGGCAACCTCGCCGTGTATGTCGAGGGCATGGGCGTCGCCACCGGCATCGCCTTCGATCCGGACGAAAACCTGTATGTCGGCGACCGCTCAGGCACGATCTTCAAGATCAGCCGCCAACGCCAGATCTACGTGTTCGCCGCGCTGGAGCCGTCCATTGCGGCTTATCACCTGGCCTTCGGCGCCGATGGCAACCTCTATGTCACCGGCCCCACCACATCGAGTTTCGATTGCGTCTACCGCATCACGCCGCAGGGCGAAGTATCGCCGTTCTTCCGCGGCCTGGGCCGGCCGCAGGGCATCGCCGCCGGCGCCGACGGCAACCTTTATATCGCCGCATCCCTGGCCGGGCGTAAAGGCGTGGTGAAGATTGATCCCTCCGCCAACGCCAGCCTGTTCCTGTCCGGCCCCAACATTGTGGGGCTGGCTTTGGCGCCTCCCGGCAACATCATCGTCGCCACCAACAGCGGATTGTTTCGCGTGAACGCTGGTGTGCGCGGACTGCTGCCCCGCTAGAACGATCTCATCATGAACGCCGCAATACTGGCCATCGGCTCGGAGATGCTGACTCCCCAGCGAATCGACACCAATTCGCTGTTCGTCACCGACAAGCTGAACACGCTTGGCGTGGAAGTGGTGTTGAAGATGGTGGTGGGCGACGACCGCAAGCGCCTGGTGCAGGCCATGCGGCACGCCCTTTCCGAAGCCGGACTGCTGATCATCTCCGGCGGGCTGGGGCCTACCGAGGACGACCTGACCCGCGAGGCCGTAGCCGACCTCACGGGCCGCGAGTTGATCTTCCGCCAGGAAGTGGTGGACTGGATCGCCGAACGCTTTCGCCGCTTCAACCGGCCGATGGCGGAGAACAACAAGCGGCAAGGGTACGTGCTGGATGGCGCCGAGATCCTGCCCAATCCCAACGGCACCGCGCCCGGACAATGGCTGACCCACGGCGGCGCGCATATCCTTCTGCTGCCCGGGCCTCCCGGCGAGCTAAAGCCGATGGTGGAGAATCATTGCCTGCCGAGGCTGGAAAAGCTGTTGCCGCCAATGGTCATCCGCACGCGATTTTACCGCGTGGCGGGAATGGGCGAGTCGGACCTGGATCAGCTCATCGCTCCGGTCTACAAGCCCTTTGAGAATCCGGCCACAACGATCCTGGCCGCCCCCGGCGATATCCAGATCCACCTCCGCGCGCGATGCGAGACCGAGACCGAAGCCGAAGATCTGTTGAAGAAGGTGGGCGATCCGATCGCGGGTCTGCTGGGCGATCGGATTTATTCGCGCAACGGCGATCCGCTGGAAACCGTAGCCGGCCGCATGCTGAAGGAGCGTATGCTCACGCTCAGCGTGGCCGAAAGCTGCACGGGCGGCATGCTGGCCGAGCGCATCACGTCGGTGCCTGGCGCGTCGGAGTATTTCGCCGGCGGCTTGCTTACCTACACCAATCGGGCCAAGCAGGACCTGCTGGGGATCGACATGGATCTGATCGATGAACACGGCGCGGTGAGCGAGGTGGTGGCCAAGGCGATGGCACTGGGCGCGCGGGAGCGGACGGGATCGAAGGTGGCGCTTTCGGTGACCGGCGTGGCCGGTCCGTCGCAGGGTGAAGAGAAGGAGCCGGTGGGAACCGTATTCGTCGCCATCGCGCACGGTGAGTTGTGTACGGCGAAACGGCTGGTGTATCCGGGGGATCGCAAGCGGGTTAGGACGATGGCAGTGCAGGCGGCGTTGGATATGCTGCGGCGCAAGCTGCTGACTTAATCGGTTCAGTCGTGAGCCTTTACCTGCGCCAGACGATCGCGCAGGACGGGCGGAAGGTCGGCCTCAACCTCAGGCGTGATCAACCCGGCCTCTTCGAGATCCTTGATGTGCGTCTGATCCTTCAAACGAAAGCTGGTGAGCTTCATGCGCACAAGGTCCGCAAGCGGAACCAGCCGCAACCCCTTGATCGTCCGCCCAGGCCCAAGGTCAGGCAGCGCCAGCGAATCGGCAGGCCGCACCTTCTCGCCCGCAAACACCATGTGGACGGCGCGCCTTGCCGAAGGCTGTCCCGATTGAACCAGCATATCCACGCCCGCCACGTGACGGTATTCGAGACCGTAGGGCTTCACCGCCTCGGCGATCCGGTCCATGTCCTCGCGGCGAACCATGATATCCACATCTCTGGTGAGGCGCCCGGCGTCCGGCGCGGCCTCCTCCACGTAGAGATAGGTGGCCACGCCGCCGATGACCCTGTAGTCGAGACCCGCGGATTCGAATGCTTCACTGACGCGGCCGGCCAAATTAAACAGGTTTTCCAAGCGTTCCTCGAAGAAGGTATTGACCAGAACCTGCACGGCGCATTCCTCCATCGCTCC
>JANRLE010000081.1:0-38865 GCA_033762895.1 Bryobacteraceae bacterium
AACGTCGTAGACCGGCTGCTGGCGTCGCCCTCATTCGGCCAGCGCTGGGGCAGGCACTGGCTCGATCAGACCTACTACGCCGACAACATCGAAATCGGACGGCGGGTGCCGGCGCGGCACGCATGGCGATACCGCGATTACGTCATTGATGCATTCAATCGCGATGTGCCCTATGACCGTTTCATCCGGGAACAGCTTGCCGGCGATCAGTTGGATTGGGAGACGCCGCAGGAAAGACGTAACAACCTGGTGGCCACGGGGTTCCTCGCTCTGGGCCCGTGGCCGCTGGTGAACGCCGACAAAGAGCAGTTACGCATGGATGTGGTGGATCTGCAGTTGGACATGGTGGGCCGCACGTTCCTGGGCCTGACCATGGGCTGCTCCCGCTGTCACGACCATAAGTTCGATCCCATCACGTTGCGCGACTACTACGGCATGGCCGGGATCTTCACCAGCACCCGCACTCTCGCGGGACGGCTGAACCTGGGCGTATTCAGCAACGTGAATTCTGTGGTGCTTCCCGAACTACCGGAGGAGATGGTGGAGAGGGCCGGCGAGACCCGCCGCTATTGGGAGGATCTCACCGCGGCCCGGGAACGGCTGGCGGGCCTGCGCGCCAAACGCAAACCGCTCAACAAGGACAGCGCGGAGGCGAAAGAACTGGACAAGGAGATCGCCCGCGCCGATCAGCGGGTGAAGCTGCTCGAGTATCTGCCGCCTGTGCCGCCGACCGCGCACGCCGTCCAGGATATGGATACGCCTGCCGATTGCCGCATCAACATCCGCGGAAACGCGCACCAGTTGGGCAGCGAAACGCCCCGCACCGCGGTGGCCCTGGCCGGCCGCGAAAAGCTGGACATCGCCGACTTCACCAGCGGGCGCAAGGAACTGGCGGACTGGATCGCAAGCGCGGAGAATCCGCTAACGGCGCGCGTGATGGTGAACCGCGTCTGGCATCATCTGTTCGGCCAGGGGATTGTGCCGACCATCGACAACTTCGGCACGCGGGGGGCCGAGCCGAGCCACGCGGAATTGCTGGACTACCTGGCGTCGGAATTCGTCTCCGGCGGATGGCGGCTGAAGAGCCTCATGCGGCGATTGGTGCTGAGCCGCACCTATCGCATGGGTGGGGAAACGAACCCGCGGGCCATGGAGACGGATCCGGAAAACCGGCTGCTGTGGCGTATGAGCCGGCGGCGTCTGGAAGCCGAGACCATTCGTGACGCGATGCTGGCCGTCAGCGGGACCTTGGACGGGACCACGGGCGGACCGGCGCTGCCTTTGTTCGTGCCGGGCAACATGAATCTGGCCAAGCCCGAGTTCCTGAAGGAAGAAGCGACGCTCGATCCGGCGGCGCGAGGGCGCCGTTCGGTCTACCTGCCGGTGCTGCGCAAGAGCCAGATGCCGGAGTTGGACGTTCTGAACCTGTTCAATTTCCCCGACACGAATCAGATCACCGGCCCAAGGCAGGCCACTACGATTCCAACGCAAGCCCTGTATCTGATGAACGCGCCTTTTGTACAGGAGCAGGCGGCCGCGCTCGCCAGGCTGATCCTTTCGGCCGCGGGCAGCGACGAAGATCGTGTGCGGCTGCTGGTGCGGCGTGTTTATGCGCGTGACCTGAGGGCGGGCGAAGCGGACAGGCTGCTGGAGTTCGCCGCCGCCTTCGCCAGCCGTAACGCCAGCGGCGGCGCAGTGGAGGCGCGGATCCAGGCGTGGAAGCGGCTGTGCCATTCGCTCCTGATTTCCAACGAATTTCTTTATCGGAGCTGACGATGAATCGACGCGAGTTCTTGCAGCGGGCCGGATGCGGGTTCGGGATGGTGGCCATGCAATCGATGCTGGCGGCCGAGTCGCAGTCATTGCGCGTGCCGCACCACACCCCGCGCGCCAAGCGGGTGATCTTTCTGTTCATGCAGGGCGGGCCATCGCACATGGACATGTTTGAGTACAAGCCGGATCTCGAAAAGCGCGCCGGCCAGCCGCTGTCATTTAAGCTGCCGGCCAACTATGAAGCGCCCGGCATACGCGACTCGCGGCTGTTTGGCCCCATCAGCAAGTTTGTGCGGCGCGGCCAGCGCGGCTTCCTGATGACAGACATGCTGCCGCATCTGGGAACGGTTGCCGACGAGCTTTGTTTCCTGCACGGCATGCACGCCGACAGCGAGGCTCATGCGCCGGCGATCCGCCAGTTGCACACCGGGCACAGCATTCAGGTGCGGCCTTCGATGGGCGCGTGGGTTTTGTACGGGCTGGGCACCGAAAATCAGAATCTGCCGGGGTTCGTAACGGTTTGCCCGGTGCTGGGTGGCGATGGCGGCACACCGCAATTGTTCGGAAGCGCGTTCCTTCCGGCGGTATATCAGGGCACGCCGATCGGCAAGTCCGGCGATGCGAAGAACGCGCGGATCGACTATCTGCGCGATGCCGGAATCACCACCGGAGAACAGCGCCGCCAGTTGGATTTTCTCGCCGATGTGAACCGCCGCCACATGGCGCAGGGCGGCGCGGACGCGGAACTGGAGGGCCGGGCCGCTTCCTTCGAACTGGCCTTCCGCATGCAGATGGAGGCGCCGGCGGTATTGGATCTGTCCCGGGAGACCGAGGCGACGCGCGCCCTCTACGGCATTGGCCAGAAGGAGACCGACGATTTCGGACGCCAATGCCTGATGGCGCGGCGGATGGCCGAGGCCGGCGTGCGTTTTGTCCAGATCAGCGATGGCGGCTGGGACCATCACGGCAAGCTGCGCCAGAGCCTGCCGGTGCGATGCAAGGCGGTGGATAAGCCCATCGCCGGTCTGATCACCGACCTGAAGCAGCGCGGGCTGTTGAAGGACACGCTCGTGCTTTGGGGCGGCGAGTTCGGACGCACGCCCTTCGATCAGGATCTGTCGCAGGGTAAGGCGCCGGTGACCGATCGCGGCCGGGAACACAATCCGCGTGGATTCACCATGTGGATGGCGGGCGGAGGCGTGAGGCCGGGCATCAGCCACGGCCAGACCGATGAGTTTGGCTGGGAAGCCGTCGAGGGCAAAGTACACATTCACGATCTGCACGCGACCATGCTGCATCTGCTGGGCATCGATCACGAGAGGCTGACGTATCGGTACACAGGGCGCGATTTCCGGCTCACGGACGTGTTCGGGCGGGTGGTAAAAGAAATTCTGTGAATTGAGTATGTATCGAGGTTTCATGATTTCCATCGCCGCACTCCTGCTGCTGTCCGCGGCCCAGGCCCTGGATCTGGCCACGGCAACCATCGTGGGCGTACCCAATGCCTCCGGACCCGAACAGAAGGCCGCGCAACTACTGGCCCGGGAGATGGGGAAACGAACCCGGCGGCTCCCCTCGAAAGGGCCGGTCATCCGCCTGCTGCGCGCCGCCCCGGGGCGTCCCGCCGAGGGCTATCGTATCCGCGCCTCGGGCAATGAGGTTATCGTCGAAGGCAACGACGCGCGCGGCATTCTGTTCGGCATCGGCCACCTGCTGCGAGCCATGCGCATGTCCGATGGCGCGGCCATCCTGCCTGACAACTTCGCCGTCGAGACCGCGCCCAGGTACGGACTGCGCGGTCACCAGTTGGGCTACCGTCCAAAGACCAACAGCTACGACGCATGGACCCTGCCCATGTGGGAGCAGTACATCGGCGACCTGGCCGTGTGGGGGACCAACGCCATCGAACTGATCCCCCCGCGATCCGATGACGACGACCTTAGCCCTCACTTCCCGCTGCCAAAAATGGAGACGATGACCGGCATGTCGCAGATCATCGCCAGCTACGGGCTTGACGTATGGATCTGGTATCCGGCCTTGGACGAGGACTACTCCAAACCTGAGACCGTGGAGTTCGCACTCAAAGAGTGGGGAGAGGTATTCCGCAAGCTTCCGCGCGTGGACGCCGTTTTCGTTCCCGGCGGCGATCCCGGACATACGCATCCGAAACACCTGATGGCGCTTCTTGAAAAGCAGACGGCCCTGCTGCGCCGCTATCATCCGAATGCCACCATGTGGGTGGCGCCGCAAGGATTCAGCCAGGAATGGTTGGATGAATTTTACGCCATCGTGCGGAAGGAACCGGTGTGGCTGGCGGGCATCGTCTTCGGCCCGCAGGTCCGCGTCAGCCTGGCCGAACTGCGCAAGGCCATCCCAGCGAAATATCCCATCCGGCACTATCCCGACATCACACACACCATCCGCAGCCAGTATCCGGTGCCCGATTGGGACCTGGCGTTCGCGCTCACGCTGGGCCGCGAGCCAATCAATCCACGGCCCGTCGATCAGGCCAACATCTTCCGCCTGCTGCAGCCGATGACCAACGGTTTTCTCACCTATTCGGAAGGCTGCAACGACGATGTCAACAAGTTCGTATGGAGCGCGCTGGGGTGGAACCCGGAGACCGATATCCACGCCGTGCTGCGCGAATATTCGCAATACTTCATCGGTCCGCACATGGCGGGCGCCTTCGCCGACGGCCTTTTCGCCCTGGAGCGCAACTGGCGCGGCCCGCTGCTTTCCAATGAGCAGGTGCGCACGACGCTGGCCCAGTTTCAAGCCATGGAACGCGCCGCCACGCCGCACGACAAGCTGAACTGGCGCTTCCAGCAGGCGCTCTATCGCGCCTATTACGATGCCTATGTACAGGCCCGCCTGCTGCATGAAACCGCCGCCGAGCAGAAGGCGATGGACGCACTACGCTCCGGTGATGCCGCCGCCGCCGAGCAGATCCTGGACGAGGCCGCCCGCCATCGGCCGGCGCAGGAACTGCGCGCGCGCACCTTCGAACTGGCTGAGGCGCTGTTCCAGAGCATCCGCATGCAGCTCAGCGTGCCCCGCTACCAGGCCATCGCGGTGGGGCGCGGCGCGAACCTGGACGCCATCGACTTCCCGCTGAACAATCGCGCCTGGCTGAAGGAGCGCCTCCGTGATCCAAAGGCGATCGGCGAGATCCTGGACTGGACCAACCCCGGCCCCGGCGGCTTCTACGACGATCTGGGCAACACCACCTCGCAGCCGCACCTGGTGCGCGGCAAAGGTTGGCGCATGGATCCGGCGCACCTGGAATCCTCACTCACCGGCTTTGCCATCAATCCAGACGGCAACATCGCCCCATGGCGGACTTCCTGGCTGCGGCACGCCGAGGCATTAAACGACGCGCGGCTGACCATGCGCTATGAACACCTGGACCCCTCGGCGCGATACAAGGTCCGCATCACTTACGCCGGCGAGAACAATCCCCACCATGTGCGCCTCACCGCCAACGGCCAACACCTGATCCATGATTTTCGTGCAAAGGAGCGTCCGGTGAAACCAGTGGAGTTTGCGATCCCGCAGGCCGCCACCGCCGGCGGTACGCTGACCCTGGTATGGGAACGTAAGCCCGGCTTGGGCGGCAACGGACGGGGCACGCAGGTCAGCGAAGTCTGGCTGATGCGATACTGATTCGAACAACATGATTCCGAAAACATGGGAGAACCCCGTCCGCGCCGCTTTGCGCGAAGGCAAGCCCGTAGTAGGCGCCACCATTTCCGTGGCCAGCGTGGAGATCGCCGCGCAGGCCGCCCAACTTGGCTTTGATTTTCTGTGGATCGAGATGGAGCATTCGCCCATCACCCTGGAAACGTTGCGTGAGATGGTGCTGGCCACGCGCGGTTTGCCCGCGATTCCGTTTGCCCGCGTCCCCGTGGTGGAACACTGGACAGCCAAGCGCGTGCTGGATGCCGGCGTGCTGGGCGTCGTTTTCCCGTTCACCTCCACTCCGGAACTGGCGCGCGTCACGGCCGAGGCAACCAAATATCCGCCGCACGGACGCCGCGGCTACGGTCCGCGTCTGGCCGAATTCCGCTGGCCGTCTGAGGAAGGCTACGCCGACTTCGCCGACCGCAACGTGATGACCGTGGCGATGATCGAAGAGGCGCGCGCGGTGGACAGCATCGATGAGATCGCCGCAACGCCCGGCATCGACGTGATCTTCATCGGCACCGCCGACCTGTCGTTCTCAATGGGCTGCCGGGGCAACGTGCAGGACCCGGCTGTGCAGGACGCCATCCGCCGCATCGCCGCGGCCGCCAGAGCCAACGGCAAGTACGCCGGCGTCCCGGTGGGTACGCTCAGCGCCATTCAGAAGTACATGGACCAGGGGTTTATGTTCTTTCAGGGCCCGGCCGAGGTGGTGATGATGGCCTCCAGCGCCAGGCAGATCCTGGAGCCGCTGGGCAAAACGGGAAGCACCGGGAAAGCGCTTTATTAGTAAGCTGGTAAGGATGACCCGGCGCATCCTTTCACTTCTGTTCGCAGGAGCAGCCGCCTCCCAGGCTGCCAAGCGGAAACGAAAACCCAAGCCTAAGAAGGAGACTGCCGAAAAGCCCTCCGCCAAGCGCGAAAAACTGCTGGAATCGTTACGCCAGGCCGACGCCGATTTCGCCGAGGCCACACGCCTGCATCGCCTGGACGGATGGATGTCGTTTTTCCTTGAAGACGCCACAGCCTTCCCCGTGGGCAAGCCGCTGATCTCCGGACACGAAGAGTTGCGCACCTTCTACGCGAAGATGTTCGAAGATCCGAACCTGGAGATCTCCTGGAAGCCTGTGAAGGCCGATGTTGCTGAAAGCGGCGACCTGGGCTACACCATCGGCACCGCCGAGTTTCGCACCAAAGCCAAGGACGGCAGCCCGGTCATCCGGCCCGGCAAGTACCTCACCGTTTGGAAGAAGCAAAAGGACGGCGGTTGGAAAGTGGCCGCGGATCTGGGCAACTAGCCGCCTGCCCGGGCTGCCCTCCAGCCAGCCTCCAACACGCCGCGCATCTGCGCCAGCAGCTTTTCGTGCGATTTGTCGCTGGCCAGATTGCGGAACTCCCTCGGATCGTTACGTTCGTCGTAAAGCTCCTCGCCGGGCAGCGGTCCGTCCCAGCGGGTGTAGCGGTAGTTGTCGGTGCGAACCGAACGGCCCACGATGTCCTGCTGACGCATCTCGGTAAAGGCGGCGCGTTTCCATGCCAGGCCAGGACTGTCCAGCAGCGGCACCATGCTCTGCCCCTCCAGGTGTGAGGGCGCGGTGAGCCCGGCCAGTTGCGCCACCGTCGGATAGAGATCCACCATTTCCACCAGGCCGCGCGACGCCTTCCCGTTGCCCCTGCGGCCCGGCGCCGAGACGATCATCGGCACGCGGGCGGATTCCTCAAACAGGCTGCGCTTCTGCCAGCGGAAGTGTTCGCCCAGGTGCCAGCCATGGTCGCCCCAGAAGACGACGGTGGTCTGTTCGCGCAGCTTCAGCCTGTCCAGGTGCGTGAGCACGCGCCCAAGCAGCGAATCCATGTAGGAAATGGAGGCATAGTAGGCGCGCAGCGATTCCCGCTTGTCATGATCGTTCATCTTCATGTCGCCGCCGCGCAGGTCGACGATCTTCTCACTGGCCGCCGGGATGTCATCGCGGTCGCCGGGCGGATTTTCCACCGGCTTCATCTGGTTGAGCGGATAAAGGTCGAAGAATCGCGCCGGGGCCACCAGCGGCACATGAGGGCGGACGAAACCGAGGCCGATGAACCACGGCTTGTCCTTGTTACGGTCAATGTAGTCGACAGTCAACTCGGCCGCGTTGTGATCGGCCTGATCGCTGCCGTCGCCCTTAAAATTGATCCAATGCATGGCGCCGCCCGAACCTACCTGCGGCGTGATGTTACGGCCCTCGCCCTCGGTCTTATCCTCGGCGCCTTTCGGACTTACGGCGACATCCCATGATTGCGGATCGTCGAAGTCGCTGGTTCCCACGCCGAAGGGCACGTTCATGTGGTACATCTTGCCGTGGCGCGCCGAGACGTAGCCATTCTGGCGGAACAGTTGCGGCAGCGTCACCACATCCGGACGCTTTTCCCTGATTCCGATGCTGTTGGCGTGAATGTGAGTGCTCTCCGGACGCAGTCCGCTGAGCATCGACGTGCGGCTGGGCCCGCACAGCGGGAATTGGCAGTAGGCGCGGTCAAACCGCACGCCGCGCGCGGCCAGGGCGTCGATGTTCGGCGATTTTACGATGGGATGCCCGTAACAGCCCAGCGAGTTGTTCAGATCATCCGACCCGACAAACAGCACGTTCATCCGGGGCTTGGCCGTCTTTTTCGCCAGCAGCAAACCGGGGGCCGCGGCCAGTATGGTACGACGCGTCAGAGTCATGCGATCAGCTTCCTCACTACGTTGCCGGCTACATCGGTGAGCCGGAAATCGCGGCCCTGGAAGCGGAACGTCAGTTTCGTATGGTCCATTCCCAACTGATGGAGGATCGTGGCGTGCAGGTCATGCACGTGTACGCGATCTTCTACCGGATTAAAGCCGATGTCATCGGTGAGACCCACCGTGCGGCCGCCCTTGATGCCGCCTCCGGCCAGCCACGTCGCATAGGCGTCGATGTGGTGGTTGCGGCCGATATTGGGCGTGCCCGGCTCACCGTCGGAGATCGGAGTGCGGCCGAATTCCCCGCCCCACACCACCAGTGTCTGATCGAGCAGGCCGCGCTGTTTCAGATCGCGCACCAGCGCCGCGGAAGGTTTGTCTACTTCCCTGGTGACGCGCTTCAGGTTATTAACGATGTTGGAATGATGATCCCAGTCAGTGTGATAGACCTGCACGCAGCGCACGCCGCGTTCCACTAGCCGGCGGGCCAGCAGGCAATTATTGGCGAAGGAGTTCTTTCCCGGCTCGGCGCCGTACATCTCCAGCGTGGCCTTTGACTCACCTTCCAGGTGCATCAATTCCGGCCCGCTGGTCTGCATGCGGAAGGCGGTTTCATAGGCGGCGATGCGGGTGGCGATCTCATCGTCGCCCGTTTCTTCGTAGCGCTTTTCGTTCAATGCGCGGAGGGCGGCCAGCGCGCGCTCCTGGCGTTCCGGGGTTACGCCGGGCTGGCTCTTGAGGTTGAAGATGGGCTCTGAGCCCGGCAGAAACGGCACGCCCTGATAGGCGCTGGGAAGAAATCCGCTGCCCCAGATCAGCGGCCCGTTGCGCGGCCCGCGTGGACCGCTTTGCAGCGATACGAATCCCGGCAGGCTTTCCGATTCGCTCCCCAACCCGTAGGCGATCCACGCCCCGATGCTCGGCCGGCCCGGCACAATGGAGCCGGTGTGCGCGAATACCTTGGCCGGAGCGTGGTTGAAATTCTCCGTCTTCATCGTCGTGACGATGGCAATGTCGTCGGCCACGCCTCCGATTGCGGGCAGCAATTCGGATACCCAACTCCCGGATTGGCCGTGCTGTGAGAACTGCCAGGGAGAGGCCATCATCTTCTGGTTGGCCATGCGCTCCATGAAGGCGAATTTCTTGCCTTTCATGAGGGACTCGGGCGGCTTCTGCCCGTCGTACTTTTTGAGCGCCGGCTTGTAATCGAACATGTCGAGCTGGCTCGGCCCACCCGCCATGAACAGGTAGATGACGCTTTTCGCTTTGGCCGGAAAGTGCGGTTGCCTGGCGGCCATGGGATTGCGAGGCGCCGAGGGCGCGGTCTGGGCCAGCAGCGAACCGAGCGCAATGCGGCCGAGTCCCACGCCGCAGTCGCGGAAGAAAAACCGCCGCGTCCGGTACAACTCAATTCTGTCTTCGATTGTCATCGCCCCTATTCCCTTGTGATGAACTCATCCAGATTCAGAAGCACGCGCGCGGCGCTGTTCCAACCCGTATCCGGTTCGGCAGCAAGCAGCTCCCGCAGCTTGTCCACCTCATACGGCTTGGGCGGACGCGACAGGCAGATCTCGAAGGCGCGTTCCAGACGTTTTGCCGCATCGGCGGGTTCTTCGCGCTCCAGCCGCCGCGCCAGGGCCTCCGCCATCTCAAAAAATGCCGCGTCGTTCAACAACGTAAGCGCCTGCAGCGGAGTGTTCGATCTGTTTCTCCGCGTGCATCCCACCATGCTGTTCGGGCTGTCGAAGACGATCAGCGCCGGATGCGGCGTCACACGCCAGAAGAAGGTATACATGCCGCGCCGGTAGCGGTCCGGCCCCTTCGATTCGGTCCACTCCTTCCTGATCTGGCTGGCCGACATTGCGCCATCGGGCTGAGGGGGAAAAACGCTGGGGCCGCCAATCGTTTCCGTCAGCAGGCCGCTGGCAACCAGCGACGCATCGCGCACCAGTTCGGCGTCCAGCCGCAGCCGCGTCTGCCGCGCCAGAAGCAGGTTTCGAGGATCGCGTTCGTCCAGATCCCTGCGTACTTCCGAAGCCTGCCGGTAGACGGCCGATCCGGCGATGAGGCGGTGGATCGCCTTCTGGCTCCAGCCGCTTCGCACGAACTCGGTGGCTAGCCAGTCCAGCAGTTCCGGATGCGTGGGCGGCGTGCCCTGCGTGCCGAAATCATTTTCCGTCTCCACGATGCCGCGGCCGAAATACTGCTGCCAGATGCGATTCACCGTCACGCGCGCCAGCAGCGGATTGGCCGGATCCACCAGCCATTTGGCAAACGCCAGGCGGTCCATTTTTCCCGTTGCGGCGTGCAGGAACGCCGGAACGGCGGGCTCCACGCGATCGCCCTTGCGCAGATAATCGCCGCCCTGCATGATATACGTCTCGCGCGGTTCGGGCAGTTCGCGCATGATCATGGTGGTGGGAAATTGCGGCAGGCTCGCTTTCAGCCGGGCGAACTCCTTTTCATTCTCCTTGCCCTTCTGCAGCGACAGCATCCGCTGATAGGTCTCATCCCACTGCTTCAACTGCTCAGGCGTTCCGAAGCGCAGCAGCGGCCCCTGCACGTCATGCAGGTTGTGCAGCCGGGCGTCGTAACGGGGACGCGCTTCGCTCCAGTCATCGGTGCTGTTGAAGATGGCCAGAAGCTGGTAATACTCGCGATTGCTGATGGGGTCGTACTTATGGTCGTGACAGCGGGCGCAGCCGGCCGAAAGGCCGAGAAACACCGTGCCCGTGAGGTCCACCCGATCCACCACGGCTTCCACGCGATACTGTTCGCGGTCGGTGCCGGCTTCGATCTGAATGGGCGAGTTGCGATGGAATCCGGTCGCCGTCAACTGCGCGGGCGTAGCGTCCGGCAGCATGTCGCCGGCAAGCTGCTCCACCACGAACCGGTCGAACGGCTGGTCCCGATTGAGAGCGTCGATGACCCAATCGCGATACTTCCACAGTTGCCTGGGCTCGTCGCGGCTGCCGCCGTCGGAATCGGCATAGCGCGCCTGATCCAGCCACAACCGGCCCCAACGCTCGCCGAAGTGCGGGGAGGCCAGCAGCTTCTCCACCAGCCGGGGGTAGGCATCGTGGCGCTGGTCGGCAAGAAATTCACGCAATTGCCCGGGCGTGGGCGGAAGCCCGGTAAGGTCGAGGTAGAGGCGGCGCGCCAGCGTGTGCCTGGACGCCTGGGCTGAGGGCGCGATTCCTTCCTTTTCGAGGCGGGCGAGAATGAACCGGTCAATCGCATTGCGGGGCCATGCCGCGTTCTTCACCGCCGGTTCAGCCGGCCGTTTGGGCGCAAGGAACGACCAGTGATTCGGCTTGGGCGCGGACTTCGCTACCTGTGATTCCGGCCATTTCGCACCCTCACGGATCCAGCGCTCGAAGGCGGCGATTTCCACCTCGGGCAAAACGCGGCCGGGCGGCATACGCAGGCTCCCGGTCTGCCGCAGCGCTTCAATCAAACGGCTCTTTGCGGCATCGCCGGGCACGATGGTGGATCCGCGCTTGCCCCCTGCCAGCGCCTCGGCGCCCGAGGCAAGCGAGAGATTGCTCATCTTGAGCTTCGTGTTGTGGCAGCCCAGGCAGTCGCGTTCGATCACGGGCCAGATCGTGGAGCCGAAGACGTCCTGAGCGGGCAGGCGCGCTGCCAGCGTTAGCGCCAACATCCAGGCCAATTTCATCACTGCCAGATTATATCGCTGCCGGCGGGTCATGGCAGCATTTCCAGCACGCGCTCCACCGCCTCCGAACCCACATAAAAATGCGGCGACATGCGCACCCATCCCTGCCGCGGCGCGGCAATCACTCCGGCGCCCTTTAGCCGGTTCACCAGCATCCGCGAATCCACGCCATCCTTACGCACAGACACGATCCCTGAACCCGTCTCCGGCGTACGCGGGCAGCATAGCTCATAGCCCTTCGCCAGGGCGCCCTCTGCCAGCCGTCCCGCCAGCGCGTCCACCGCGGGCGAGATTTCCGCCACACCAAGCTCCAGCAGGTAATCCATCGCCGCCCGCAGGCCGAAGCAGCCGATCGTGTTCAGCGTGCCGCACTCATAGCGGCCCGCGTCCGGCCGCAGCGTCATATCGCGCGAGGCGTAGTCGCCATAGCTGGCCACGTTCGTCCATCCGAACTCGACGGGGAAGATGGAGTCCTGGCGGTCGCGCTGGATATACAGCAGTCCGCACCCCTCCGGGCCTAAGAGCCACTTATGCCCGTCCGCCGCCAGGGCATGGATCCGGCAGCGCCGCACGTCCAGCGGGTAGGCGCCCAATCCCTGGATCGCGTCCACGAGGTAAAAGGCGCCGTGGCGATGGCAGATCTCGCCGATTCTTTCAATGTCCACGCGATGCCCGCTGAGGTAGTTGACGTAACTTACCGCCAGCAGCCGGGCGCCCCTGCAGGCCTCGTCCACACGGTCCAGAGGGTCATAAATGGAGAGCCACTCCACACGCACGCCCTGCGCCTCTAACCGCTTCCATGGATAGAAGTTAGCGGGAAACTCCTCAACAAACGCAACAACCTTATCGCCGGCGCGCCAATCGATCCCCATGGCAACGGTGGCGATTCCTTCGGAAGTATTTTTGACGATGGCGATTTCGCTGGCATCGGCATTCAGCAGCCGCGCCGCTGCCGCGCGGAAGCCGTCATAGGCCTCAAGCCAGACATCGTAATGTGCCGATCCGTGCATCAAACCATCGTCCGCCAGCCAGCGCATGGCCTCGGCCGCCGGCCGGCACAGCGGAGCGACCGCGGCATGGTTGAGATAGATATATTTTTCGGCCACCGGGAAATCCGTCCGGCGCCGCTGATCCAGTTCTTCGAAACCCATTAGGAAAACTATACGTTATATTAGGTGAGCCTCGCGCACACAGCGCCGGAGAGCACTATAATGGAGACTGAACGCTGGGCACACAGGAGAGGATGAAACATGAAGCGGCTGATCGTTACCCTCCTCGCTAGTTCGCTAACGGCCGGCATGGCCATCGCCAAGGAAAACAAGACCGGCGAGTCCAAGGCCGCCGAAACCAAGGACACCGGCTCGAAGGACAACAAAAAGAAAAAAGACAAGAAGAAGGACCCGGACCAGATCGGCAACCGCGATGTGGGTAAGGGCGTCAACTTCTACTCCATCGAGAAGGAAATCGGCTTGGGCAAGGCGCTGGCCCAGGACATTGAGCGGCAGGCCAAGATCGTGGATGATCCGGTGATTGCCGAATACGTCAACCGCGTCGGCCAGAACCTGGTGCGCAATTCCGACGCGAAGGTCCCGTTCACCATCAAGGTGATTGACAGCGAGGAAGTGAATGCCTTCGCGCTTCCCGGCGGATTCTTCTTTGTCAATTCCGGCCTCATCCTGCGTTCGGAGAGCGAGGCGGAACTGGCCGGAGTGATGGCGCACGAAATCGCCCACGTGGCAGCGCGCCACGGCACACGGCAGGCCACGCGAGGACAGTTCGTCAACATCGCTTCCATCCCCCTGATCTTCATGGGCGGCTGGGCCGGCTACGGCGCGCGGCAGGCTGCCAGCGTGCTGATCCCGATCGGCTTCCTGTCATTCTCCCGCGGTTTTGAGGAAGAAGCCGATCTGCTCGGTCTGCAGTATCTCTACAAGACCGGTTACGATCCCACAGCCTTCGTCGATTTCTTCGAGAAGCTGCAATCGATGGAAAAGCGCAAGCCCGGCACGATGGCAAAAGTTTTCTCCACGCATCCGCTTACCGAAGACCGCATCAAGAACTCGCAGAAGAACATCCAGCAGATTCTGGAATCGAAGCCGGAATACGTGGTCACCACCAGCGAATTTGATGAGGTCAAGAATCGTCTGGCCATGCTGCACAATCGCCGCAAACCGGAGGAAAAAGACCTCAATCGGCCCCGCCTGCGGCGCACGCCGGGCGGCAGCACCTCACCGGTGGAAGATGGCAAGGATCCCAAGGATTCCAAGGAAGATCCTGATGAGCGTCCGACTTTGAAGCGCCGGACCAACGACTGATTCTCCTCCCTCTCCTATACTTACGGGGCTCGCGCCGGAAACGGCTCGGGCCCTTTTCCTTTTTCCGGCGGACCTCTGCACCCTTGACACCGAAGACCGGGCTTATATACTCAATAGGCCCAAGGGGGCCAACAGGGAGTGTTATGAAGCTGCTAACAAACCGGCGATTTTTTTTGCTGCCGATCGCCGCCGCTCTGTTCACTGCGCTTCCGCTCGCGGCTCAGAACTCCGAAATCACCGGCACCGTCACCGATCCTACCGGCGCAGCGATCGCCGGCGCCACCATCAACATCCTGAACACGGCCACCAACCAGGTCCGCACGGCCACCACCAACGACACGGGAAACTACTCGGTACCCTTCCTCGTTCCCGGGGTCTACAACGTGACGGCCGAATCCGGAGGGTTCAAGGTTTCAGCGCGCAATAAGCTCGATCTGCAGGTGGGCCAGGTCGCCAGAATCGATTTTCACCTGGAAATCGGCGCGGTCAGCGAACAGGTGGAGGTCACCGGCGGCGCGCCCCTGCTGGTCACTGAAAACGCCGCCCTCGGCACGGTGATCGAAAACAGGCGCATCGTCGAGTTGCCATTGAACGGCCGGAACTACCTGCAGATGATCACGCTGAGCCCGAACGTCACCACCGAAGGAGGCGCCAACGGCGGCGGAGGATTGCAGGGAGGCGCGCGTTCCCGGGCCTCCTACTCGGTGGCGGGCCAGCGCCTGGAGTATAACCGCTACACGCTGGACGGCGTCGAAAACACGGATCCCAACTTCAACTCCTATATCATTCAGCCGTCGGTCGATGCGATTCAGGAATTTAAGGTCGAAACGGGTGTTTATTCAGCCGAGCACGGCCGCGCCACGTCCCAGATCAGCGCCACCACACGCGCCGGATCCAACAACTTCCATGGAGCGCTGTTCGAATTCCTGCGCAACGACAAGCTGGACGCCCGCGAATGGCTGCAATCGGCCGGCACCAAGAATCCCTTCCGCCGCAACCAGTTCGGCGGGACAGTGGGCGGCCGCATCCTGCGCGATAAGCTCTTCTTCCTCGCCAACAGTGAAATCACCAAGGACCGTAAGACGACGCAGCAGAACGCCTCGGTAGCCACCAGCCGGATGCGCGCGGGCGACTTCTCCGCCGCCGGACGCCAGATCTTCGACCCCCTGACCCGCGTCTATCAGACCACGCCGCAGGGCAGCGAACGCGCCGTGTCCGCGATTCCGTTCCCCAATCAGGTGATTCCCCGGGCGCGCTTCAATCCGAAGTACGACTTCCTGGTCAGGGAGTTCTATCCCGAGCCAACCGCGCCGGGAGACAGCATTGTCCGGAATTACCTCCGCAACACCGGCCGCGCCCAGGACGCCGAACAGTTCAACCTGCGTTTTGACTTCGTCGAGAATCGCAATTCGAACTGGTTCGCCCGCTATAGCTGGGGCCACGAGTTGGAAGAAGCGCCGCTGGTGTTCCCCAATCAGGGCACCAACACGGAGACCACGGTGCGGCAGGCCGTGCTCTCCAACACGCGGATTCTCAGCACCACGATGGTGAACGATTTCCGTTTCGGCTGGAACGGCTTTTCCAATGACCGCGTGAACCTGCAGGCCTTCAATCGCGACGTGCAAAAGGAACTGGCCATCCCGGGGCTGTTCGCCGCGCACCCGGCCGCCTACGGGATTCCCGCCATCGCAGTGGGTAACGGCCTCAGTGGTTTCGGCGGCGGCGACCCGTGGGTGGCGCGCAACCACACCTTTCAGTTTTCCGACAGCATGTCGGTCACCCGCGGCCGCCATTCCATCAAGTTTGGATTCGAATACCGCCGCGACCGCTACAACAACTTCGGCAATCAGAAATCGACCGGCGAATTTCTGTTTGAGAGCCGCGCAACGTTCGATCCCGCCAATCGCAACGCCACTGGATTCGGGTACGCGGATTTTGTAATCGGCGAAATTTCGCAGGCCGCCCGCGCCCTTGCCACCGCCAACGCGCTCCTGCGCGGTACGGCGCTTTATGGCTACATCCAGGACGACTGGAAGATCACACCGCGCCTCACCCTCAACCTCGGTATGCGCTACGAAAACACCCGCCCGTGGCATGACAAATACCGCGGCATCATGAACCTGCAGTTCTTCGATGCCGGCGTAGGCCCCGATGGCCTGCTGCCCGCCAGCCAGACGCGCGTCCCGATCCTCACCCGCCCGGGTAGCGGCGACTTCTACCAGGATCTGGCCTTCCGCTTCCACGACGGCATACCCATTCAGGCCGGCGACCAGTTTCTGGGGCGCGCCCTGGTACGGCCCGACAACAACGATTGGGCGCCGCGCCTGGGCATCGCCTACAGCCCCAGCGACCATTGGACGTTCCGCACCGGGTTGGGCGTCTTTTACGCCAAGGACGCCGGCAATCCCGTATTCGATATG
The DNA here is from genome assembly GCA_033762895.1 of Bryobacteraceae bacterium. GTDB lineage: Bacteria > Acidobacteriota > Terriglobia > Bryobacterales > Bryobacteraceae > CADEFT01. The sequence goes on from JANRLE010000081.1 coordinate 16,573, forward strand.
GCGCGCAACCAGGCCGGCCGCGGCTTCTACGCGGCCAACGACGAACGGCGCGATTCCAACCTCAGCGACCCCTGGGCTTTCCAGCGTTCGAACTTCCAGTGCACCGGCTGGAGTGGCGATTGCCTCGGGCCGTTTCAGGTGCTGGCCAACGATGTTTACCGCCGCACTCCCTATATCTACCAATGGCTGTTTAACATCCAGCGGCGGCTGACGGAAAACATCGGACTTGAGATCGGCTACCAGGGCAACGCCGGACATAAACTGGAACGCCAGCGGAACTACAACCAGGCGGTGCTCAAGACTGGTCCCACCGACGCCCGCACCATCGCACAACGCCGCCCCTGGCCCGTGCATGACCGCATTCAGATCGTCGACGGCAGTGTCAACTCAAACTACAACGCGCTCAGCGCCAAGCTGCAGCAGCGGTTCTCAAAGGGCATCACCTACCTGGTGGGCTACACATGGTCAAAGTCGATTGACGGCGGCAGCGCGATCCGCACGAATTCCGGCGACAACCTGTGGCCGAACGACAGTTATAACCTGCGCGCCGAACGCGGCCTGTCCCAATTCCATGTGGGCCACCGCTTCGTAGCCTCTTCTCTGTACGAATTGCCGTTCAAGGACCGGATCTTCGGCGGCTGGCAGGTTGGCGGCATCATCACACTGTCACAAGGCGCGCCAACCAATGTCGGCAGCATCGGCGATTCGTTTTCCGTGGGCGGCCTGGGCAACCGGCCGCACGCCACCGGACTGAGCCCCGTTCCCTCAGATCCGACTTCGAACAACTTCTGGAATGTGAACGCCTTCGATACGCGAAATCCCAACCTCAGTTGGCTTGCGGGTAACGCCGGCCGCAACGTGCTGCTGCGGCCTGGAACGAACATGGTGGACCTGTCGCTCTCCCGCAACATCCGCATTCGCGAAGGACATCAACTGCAGTTCCGGTTTGAGACCTTCAACTCTTTTAATCATCCCAACTGGAACGCGCCCCCCACCGACGCGCGTAACGCCACCACGTTCGGAAGAGTAACCTCGGCGCGAACCATGCGCGAGTTGCAGTTTGGATTGAAGTACGTGTTCTAGCCGCTAGCGGCGCGTGAGCGACTTCAACGCCGGCGCCGCGCCAGCAGCCGGAAGCCGCATCCGCATGATGTCGGACTCGGCGCCATCCACCTGCGCCCAGACCACCGACTTTCCGTCGCGCGCCGCGCTGAAGCCGGGCCGCGAACGCACGATATGGGACTCAATCACGCCCAGCTTTTTCACCAGCCGCGTCTGGGGATTGTAGAACATGATTGCGCTGGAAGGCTTCACGCCCCAGCCGGCCCATTCAAGCAGCGCCATGCGCGGGGAGAGCCCCTCGCTCCTGCCCAGATCGATGTACAGGATCCCGGTGTCGGAAAGACCCCAGTAGCCGGGCTCCACCAGGTACAGCACACGGTCCTGCCGCTTTGTCTCCAGATCCATTCGCCACAGTCCCTGCCGGTGCGCGCGGGTAAAGTACAACGTTTTGCCATCGGCCCCTTCCACCGCTTCGTATCCGCCGCCCTCGGTGATTTTTTCCGCCGCCGGCCGGTCCAGACCAATCCGCCAGATCTCGGATGAGCCGCTGCGCGTGGAAGAGAAATACACCCACCCGCCGTCGGCGGACCAGCCCGGACGAACCTCTTCAGAAGGCTCATGCGTCAGCTTGCGGGCCGGCTTCCCATCCAGGCTGGCAAGGAAGATATCGCGGTTTCCGGCGTGTTCGGCGGCAAAGGCCAGCAACTGCCCGTTCGGACTCCAGCGCGGACCGTTCAGCCGCGTATCGTCCAGCTTGGTGACGGCGTATGCCCCGCCCCCATCGGTGCGGCACACCCAGAGTTGTTCCGATCCGCCGCGGTCGGAGACGAACGCGATCCGCGAGCCATCGGGCGAAACCTGCGGACTTGTTTCCTCGCTGTCCCAGTCCAGCACGCGGCGGCGGCCTTTGCTTTCCGTCCATGTCCACAGGTTGGTGTTCACCTTGACCTGCGTGTAGGCCACTTCGATCTCATTGTTCACAGCGACGGCGGATGGCTCAGCGATATGATCGCCGGCCGCCGCAATCTCCTCCACTTTCGCGTTGCCTACCGTGTCAAACGCCAGCCGGTGCATCCGCGTCATGAAGGCGTCCCGCCCGGTGACATAAAAAAGGCTCGACCGCGCCTCAGCCCAGCTCAACCCGAAAACCGGCCGCCCGTGGGAAGTGAGCCGGCGCAGCGGCCGCGTCAGATCCTCGGTGTCGTTGGCCAGGAACAGATCGGCTGACTCCTCGTTGTCGAAGCGGCTGAACACCAGGCGTTTTCGGTCGCGCGAGAGCCCGAAGAAGAGGTCTCCATGTTCAGTCCGGGAACTGCGCCGCAACCATCGCTTCCCACCATCGGTCACACGGATCAGAACCACGCCGTCGCGGCCCGAGGACGCCGCGATCCAGCGGCCATCGTGGGTCCAGGCGATCGAACCGGCCTTGGCTTCACTCACCTTCCGCTCTTCCTCGCCTCCCATCGCCGCCAGGTACACCGCGCCGTCGCGCACGAACGCCAGATGGTGTCCATCGGGCGACCACGCGGGCCACAAATCGGCCTCAGGCGCACTGGTAATCCGCGCGGGTTCGGCAATGCTGCCGATGATCTTCACATACACGTCGTAGTTGTCGCGATTGGCGCCGTTCCACACGAAGGCTACCCGGCTGCCGTCGGGCGATAGCGCCGGACTCATCTCCAGACCAGGGTAGTTCGTAATTTCCGATATCCGCGCCGCGCCAAGTTTCTGATATCCATCGGCGGCGGCGGACTTCTCTTTCGGCTGCCACAGGGTGAGTACGGCCAGAACCAGCAGCACCGCGGCGGCCAACCCTACCGCCCAGCCGAATCGCCGAACCCAACTGCTGTAAGTGCCTGGATCGCTTTGCGTCACGCGTACTCCGTTACTCTATTCTCGCTAGTTCTATGGTCCGATGCAAAGTGCGATCCTATTCCAATGGCCACGCTCTATGCTGGAACCTCCGGTTTCGCCTATGACACCTGGAAACCGGACTTCTATCCGCCGAAGCTTTCGTCCAAGCAGTACCTGGCGCACTACGCCACACGATTGAACGCCGTGGAGATCAACTACACGTTTCGCCGCCTCCCCGCCCTCACCACGCTAGAAAACTGGGCCCAGACGACGCCCGCGGGCTTCGTCTTTTCGCTCAAAGCGCATCAGCGCATCACGCATATTCAGCGGCTGAAGCCGGCCGAATTTAACGAGATCTTCTTCAAGGCGATCCACCCACTGCACGTCATCGGGCGCCTTGGTCCGCTGCTTTTCCAGCTTCCCCCAAACCTGAAATGCGATCCGCCGCTGCTGGCCTCGTTCCTTTCCGCGATTCCGCCGGAATTCCGCTGCGCGTTTGAGTTCCGCAATCAGACATGGCTCAACGATGCGGTGTACGAACTGTTGGAGAAACACCACGCGGCGCTTTGCCTGGCCGAATCCGATACCTTTACCGTACCGGAAGTGATCACCGGCGGGTTTGTCTACTGCAGGCTCCGCAAGTCTGAATATTCGCCCGAGGACCGTGCGGCAATTCTCGATCGGGTCCGCGGCCTGCTGGCGCAGAACAGGGACGTGTATCTGTTCTTCAAACATGAGGAAACACCGGCCGGAGCTTTCTACGCCGAAGAGTTGCTCACCGCTGTCCGGTAACGATCTTTATCCAACGCTTGCCCACGTGTACGATCCATTCCGGGGAGGCATCGGCGTACACAAGCTCCGTCACCCGCTGCCCGTTGATCTCCACCGCGCCCGCTTTCACCTTGCGGTTGGCGTCGGTGACAGACTCGGCCAGGCCCGTCTTTGCCAACAGCTTCGGCAGGTGCAGGCCAGCCCCGGTGCGAACCCCATCCGGCAGCGGGACGGTCTGAATGTCCGAAGGCACTTCCCCACGCCGGACCACGCGGTTGAACTCGTCAGCGGCGCGGGCGGCTTCGGCCGGCGAATGAAAGTCACTCACAATCCGCCGCGCCAGATCGATCTTGGCCTCCATGGGATGCTGGCCGCCGCCTTCAATGCGGTTCTTCAGCGCGCCGATTTCCGCCACGCTCATGTCGGTGAGCAGTTCATAGTAGCGGTACATCAGCACGTCGGAGATGCTCATCAGCTTCCGGAACATCTCCTCGGGCGCCTCGGCGATGCCGACGTAGTTTGCCTTGGACTTCGACATCTTCTCGACGCCGTCCAGGCCTTCCAGCAGCGGCATGGTGGCGACGATCTGCGGCGGCTGCCCGTAGTCGCGCTGCAGTTCGCGGCCCACCAGCAGATTAAATTTCTGATCGCTGCCGCCCATTTCAACGTCGCACCGCAGCATCACCGAATCGTAGCCCTGAGCCAGCGGATAGAGAAACTCGTGGACGGAAATCGGCACCTGGTCCTTGAAGCGCTTGGCGAAGTCGTCACGCTCCAGCAGGCGCGCCACGGTATAGCGGCCGCAAAGCTGCACCGTGTCGAAGAAGGTGAGCTTGCCCAGCCACTCGCTGTTGAACCGCACCTCGGTCTTTTCCGGGTCCAGCAGCTTGAACACCTGCGCCTTGTATGTCTCCGCGTTGGCCCTGATTTCCTCGGGCGTCATGGGCGGACGCGTGACGTTGCGGCCCGTGGGGTCGCCGATCAGCCCCGTCACGTCTCCGATCAGGAAGATGACGGTATGTCCCAGATCCTGAAAGTGCTTCATCTTGCGAAGCAGCACCGTGTGGCCCAGGTGGATGTCGGGCGCGGTGGGATCAAAGCCCGCCTTCACCCTGAGCGGCTTGCCCGTTTTCTGCGACAGGATCAGCCGCTCCTTCAGATCCTCCAGGCGGATGAGTTCGTTGAGTCCCTTGGAAAGGTACGCCAGTTGTTCGTCGATGGTCACTGTTTGATGATCTGGCCGTCGCGCTTGCGCACTTCACCCCAGCCGCCGTTGAGATCTTTCCTGCTGCCCTGCTCGCCATAGCCGAACGGATACTTCTTCGCCGCGGCCATGTTGATTTCAATCCCCCAGCCGGGTTTGTCGCTGGGCCACAAATAACCGTCCTTCTGCACAGGGCACCCGTCGAACACTTCCTGCACGCGTTCATTAAACGGCGAATATTCCTGCACGCCGAAGTTGTAGCTGACCACGTCCAGCGTCACGTTGGCCATGTGGCCGATGGGCGAAACATCGCCGGGCCCGTGCCAGGCGGTGCGTACACCGAACGTCTCACCGAGGATCGCGGCTTTGCGCGCCGGCGTCAGCCCGCCCATCTGCGATACGTGCATGCGCATGAAGTCGATGAGGCGCTCGGTGATTAGCGGAGTCCATTCGTGTGGGCTGTTGAAAAGTTCGCCCATGGCGATCGGCGTTGTGCAGACGTTGCGGATCAGGCGGAACCAGGCGATGTCTTCGGGCGACACCGGATCTTCAAAAAAGAACAGCTTAAACTTCTCCACATCCTTGCACATCTGCACGGCCTGGGTCGGCGTAATGCGCTCATGCACGTCGTGGCACAATTCCACTTCTTCGCCCAACTGCTTGCGGCATTCTTCAAACAGCTTCAGCGCGCGGCGGATATAGGCGGCGGGTTCGAAAACAGGCGCGCTGTGCAGGGCTTTGGCGCCCGCAGTTGCGCCGCGCGCGCCGTATCCGGCCATACCCGGAACGCCCACCTGCACACGCACGTGGCGGAAACCACGTTCCATCCACATCCTGGCCTGGTCAACACATTCCTGGATCTCGCCGCCCGAAGCATGAGCATAACAATCGGCGGCTTCCCGCACCTTGCCGCCCAGAAGCTGATACACCGGCATATTCGCCTGACGGCCTTTGATGTCCCACAGCGCCTGGTCCACCCCGCTGATGGCGTTGTTCAACACCGGACCGTTGCGCCAATAGGATGAGTTATACATCGCCTGCCACAGGTCGTCAATTCGATCGGCCTGCTTGCCGATGAGGAAGGGACGCAGATACTTCTCAACGGCGGGCACCACCAGGTCGGCGCGCTGAGTGAAGCAGGCGCAGCCGTAGCCATAGAGCCCGTCCTGATCGGTGATCACCTTCACTACCGGCAGGCGAAGCCCCGCGGGCGCGGTTTGAATCACTTCGACATCCTTGATCCTGGGCGACGGCAATCCACGCGTGGCGCGAGCGGCCTGCTGCTGGGCGGCGGCATCACGCTGGCTCAACAGGGAGCCGGCGCCCGCGGCGCCAGCCATTGTCAGAAGTTTCCTACGATTCATCGTTTCGCCTCTTTGTCTTCCACCATGCGCCGGACGCTTTCCAGTTCGCGCCGCAACTTCCCTTCGCGCATCACCAGTGAAACTACATATAGTACGACGATCAGCCATACGGCGGCGAGGCCGTAGAACATGTAGGTGAAATTTCGTTCGTCCATGGAATTCCTCTTAAACTGCGTGGGCCATGCGGCGCAGCGATTCAATCTCGCGCTGCTGGCCTTCCTGGCGCATGCGGATCATCACCAGGATGATGGCGATCATCAGCATCGGCAGCCAGTTCAGATACAGCATCTGCTCCATGGCCGGATCCATTGCGCCGCCGGCTCCGCGGATGCTCAACACCGGCGCCGGATGCTGCGTGCGCCACCAGTCGATCGCCTTGTAGGTGATCATCACCGAGGTGAACGAGAAAATGTTCAGCACCGCCGAGTTCTTCGCCCGCGCCGTCGGATCGTCGATCGCCCGCCGCAGCATCAGGTAGCCCGCGTAAACCAGCCAGGTGATGAGCGCCCACGTCAGCCGCGGATCCCAGGTCCACCAGATACCCCAGATGATGCGCGCCCAGATCATGCCGGTGACCAGACCAATCGCCACGAACACCGTGCCTACTTCGGTCGTCGCCACCGCCAGTTCATCATAGGACTGCTTTTTCCTTGCCAGGTAAAGGGCGCTGGCCGTGCCCGAGGCGACGAACATGCCGAACGCCGTAAACCACGAGGGCACGTGGAAAAAAATGATCCGGTAAATGGCGCCCTGGTCCGCCTCGTCGGGAAGGCCGAGCAATATGACATAGAGATTGCGTACCAGCATCAACGCCGCCGCCAGACCCATGAGGTAGATCAGTTTCTCTCGCATGGTTGTCACCCCACCAATACAGTTTCCACGAAAGCCACCGCCAGCGCGGTGAAAATGATATCAAACCCGATCAGCAGCCTCACCCAGATCCAGTTGTCGCCGGTAATGTCCTGCCCTGCGATCAGGACCGTGGTCAACTGCATGGCCGACATCAGCGCCGGGATCATCATCGGATACAGCAGCATCGGCAGCATCAGTTCCCGCAGGCGAAGGTTCACGGTGAGCGCGCTGAACATCGTTCCCACCACAGTCAGCCCCCAGCTTGCCAGCAGCAGCACAAACAGCAGCCAGCCGAACTTCCGGGCCCATTGCACGTTATAAAAAAGGCCGAAGATCGGAAAGGAAACCAGTTCCACAATCAGCAGCAGAACATAGCTCGCCAGCGCCTTGCCCAAAAAAAGCGCCGAGCCGGGGACGGGTGAATAGATCAGCGCATCCAGGCAATCGTTAAACAACTCGCGGGCGAAGCTGCGGTTCAGAATCAAAGCGCCGGCAAAGGCGAACGCCATCCAGATCAGCCCGCCCGAAATCTCATTGATCTGTTCCGAACTTGGATCAAACGCGAAACTGAACAGCAGCAGGATGACCAGCGCGAAGGCGAGCGAGGCGTTTAGCGCCTCCTTGGTGCGAAACTCCGAGCGCAGATCCTTGCCGCAGATGGTGAGCACTTGCCGCAGATAGCCCACTGGCTCACCCCTCTCCGTACTGCCGGTAGAGCCACGTGGGATCGGCCAGCATTTCATCCGGCCGCGCGCCATGGAAGCTCAATCTCCCGCGGTTGAGCAGCACCACGTGGCTGGCCAGTTCCATCGCCTCCCGCAACTGGTGCGTCGACATGATCACCGTGGCCCCACGCGCCAGGGACTCCGCCATCACACCCTGCAGCAGCGCGATCGACCGGTCGTCGAGCGAAGTGAACGGCTCATCCAGCAGCAACAGTTTCGGTTCATGCAGGAAGGTGCGCGCAACCGCCAGCCGCTGCCGCATGCCGCGTGAGAATTCGCGCACCAACGCATCGGCCACATTCTCCAGCGTCACCCGCTTCAGCCACGCGCGCGCCGTGCCTTCGGCGTCGGCCAGTCCATAAAGGTTGGCGAACAGTTTCAGATTTTCGAAAGCCGAAAGCTCATCGTAGACGCCGATGCCGTGTCCCAGCACGCCAATGGAGCCCCGCGCCGCCGAATCCCGCACGGAACGCCCAAACACCTTCACGTCGCCCTTTTGCGCCGTGGATAGGCCGGCCAGAATCTTCAGCAGCGTAGTCTTACCCGCACCGTTGCGGCCCAACAAGGCCAGGCATTGGCCTGGATGCACGTCGAACCGGATATCGCGAAGCGCCGGATAGTCGCCATAGAACTTCCACACGCCCGCCACGTCGACGGCGCTCATCGGCGGTACACCAACGCAAACGCGAGAATCAGGATTCCCGCCGCCAGCCCCATCACCACTTCGATGCTCTCAAAGATGCGCGGCTTGATCTGCTGGATGCCGGGCGCGTCATCCTGCGAACCCGCGGCTTCCTGCAGCGCGCCCGTGCCTTCCACCATGGCGCGAATCTGTTGACCGGTAGCCTCGTAGATCACCGCCTGCGTCCGCGTCTCCTTGCCGATCTCCCTGATCCCTTCGCCCTTCAGGGTCACTCCGGGCGGCGTTGCCAGCCGTGTGTCACCCTCTTTATGCAGCAGGTTCACGGCCCACAGCGGCGGATCGCCCAGCGGCATTTCATACGTCGCCTGAATCCGTGTTTCACCGGGCTTGACCGGAAAGTCGACGGCGTAGATGTTGTCCTTTGTCAGTGTCACCGTGCGTTCGATGGGCATGCTGTTCGGCGCCTCGCACATCACCCGCGCCTTGCCCTTGGTCTCAGCCGGCAGGTAGAAGCGGATGCTGCCGGCCGGATCGTTGTAGGTCCGCGTGCCCTTGTTTTCGTAAACGATGTTCTCAGCCACCTGCAGTTTTCCACCCGCGGGCTCAAGGATAAAAACATGCTGCTTGACGGTGATGCCGGCAGGTGTCTTCGCTGACTGAAACACCTCAATTTCCACGCCGCTGGTGGGCGCCCCCGGCGGCAGCATGCGGTTATACGTCACGCCTTCGAATGCCGCCTGCAGCAGGTGTGGACCGCCGGCGGCATTCTGCTGAATGGTGAACTTGCCAGCCGCATCGGACTTGACGCTCTCAAGCGACGTCATGCCATCCTGTCCCAGTTTGTAGAGCGTCACCGTGGCGCCAGCCTGTGGCTTACCGAGGGTGCGATTCACCACCGTGCCATCGACGGCGGCGCCTAGCGGCAGGGCCAGCAGCACAATCAGGAATCTCATGCCGCGCCTCCCGCCATCGGCTTTCCACACTCGCCGCAGAACTTCAGCGGCTGATCGAACTTCGCCTGGCAATGCGGGCAGACGTAAATACCGGCGTTGACACTTTTGTCCTGCTTTCTGGCCTTGGCGGGCGCGGCGGCGGTGGCCACCTGCACGCCTAACTGCGCCTTCAGCTTGTCGATCTCAGCCATCACGCCAGCCAGTTCCCGCTGCAGTTCCTGCTTCGACTTCTGATAATCTTCGTCGGAAAGTTTTCCCACGCGAAACTCAAATTGAAGATCGCGCAGGCTTTCATAAATCGCCGCCTTCCGGTCGTCCAGGTGCTGGAACGGCGACACCTCGTCCGGCGCAGGCAGGTCTTTGGGCCGGACGGACACAACCAGCGCGACGGCTCCGGCGATCAGAAGCGCTGCGAAAACGATCAACATTTATTCCAGTTTGGCCAAGTCCTTTTCGATCTGTTCATGATAACGATCGAGAGCCGCGCTGTCGACATGGGGCAGCGCGGGGGCGGGCTGGCGATTGCGCTTCACGAACCAGAAAATGACCCCCAGCCCCATGCCCAGGGCTACAAACGGCATCACCCAGGCGGCCAGATTGAAGCCTTCGGCCGGAGGAACGGCCAGCGCCCGCAGGCCTTCAGCCTTCACGAAGGAGTCAATAATCTCCTGGTCCCCCTTTCCTCCGGCCTGCATGCTGGCGATTTTCTCCCGCGCGGGCGAGGAATAGTGACAGCCCAGCATGGCGCAGGTGGCCACGGTATTCTTGCAGGCGCCGCACAGGCAGGCCAGCTTATCGCCCACCCGCCGCATCTCAGGCGTCACCCGATCGGACGCGCTTTGCGCAAGGCACAGCCCGGCCAGCAGGATCAGCAGAAACCTACTTTGGAACAGTCGCATCCTTCCTCACGTATCCCACTACTTCCGTCCGCGCGTACTGCATCTTCACCTTCGATGGGATCAGGCAGACGATGGTGCCGAACAACAGCGCGGCGAAGCCAATCCAGATCCAGGACACCAGCGGAAAGACGTAACTTTGAATGGTGGCCATACGCTGGCTGCCTTCCTCGTTCACCGCCGCCAGGTTCAGATAAAGATCCTCGTTCAGACGGCGGCGGATGGCCACCTCCGAAGTCGGCCGGCTGTTCACTTTGTACTTGCGCTGCTCGGGCTCAAGCGTACCCAGCTTGCTGCCGCCCACGGAGATGTCGATCACCGCTTTCTGCCAGATGTAGTTGTCGTTGTCGCCCACCAGCACATCGCGCAGCGTCAGATCGTAGCGGCCCAGATGGTAGGTGCCCCCCACCTTCACGTCGGTGGTCGCGTCCTGGTTGAACGCCGCCCCCGTGAATCCGATGAACATGATCACAATCGCCAGGTGGACGATGTAGCCGCCGTAGCGGCGCGTGTTGCGGTGCGTCAGCTCCACCATGGAGAACAGCAGGTTCGATCCGCTCTTGGAACTGATGGCCGAGGCGCCTTTGTAGAACTCCATCACAATGGTGGTGACCACGAACAGGCTGAGGCCGAACGACATCAGCGCATAGAGATGGCGGATGCCGGTAACGAACAGCGCAATCATCAGCGCCACTCCCAATATGGTTGGCCACTTGAAGGCGCGCTTCAGGCTTTCAAACGATGACCGCCGCCAGGCGATCAGCGGCCCCACACCGGTCAGGAACAACAGAAACAGGCCGATGGGCACATTCACACGGTTGTAGAACGGCGCGTCCACGCTGATCTTCTCTCCCGTCACCGCTTCCGATATCACGGGGAAAATGGTCCCCCACAGCACCGCGAAGCAGCTCGCCAGCAGGATCAGATTGTTGAACAGGAAACTGGATTCGCGCGATACCACGCTTTCCAGTTGCGCCTCACTCTTGAGATAATCCAGCCGGTCCAGAATGAGGTACACCACGCCCGCGATTCCGACGGCCAGAAAGCCCACAAAATATTTGCCGATCGGCGACTGCGCAAACGCGTGCACCGATCCCACAATGCCCGATCGCGTCAGGAACGTGCCGAAGATGCACAGAAAAAAGGTGGCTGAAATCAGCACCATGTTCCACACCTTCATCATTCCCTTTTTCTCCTGCATCATCACCGAGTGCAGGAACGCTGTGGCCGTGATCCACGGCAGCAGCGAAGCGTTCTCCACCGGATCCCAGCCCCAGTAGCCGCCCCATCCAAGCACGGCGTAGGCCCAGCCGGCGCCCAGCAGGATGCCGCAGCCCTGGAAGCCCCAGGTAAGGATAGTCCACTTGCGCGTGGTGTGGATCCAGGCTTCACCGGGTTGGCGCGTGATCAGCGAGGAGATGGCGAAGGCGAACGGGACCACGAATCCCACGTAGCCCAGGTAGAGCATCGGCGGATGGATCACCATCGACCAATACTGCAACAGCGGCTCCATGCCGCTGCCATCGGGAACATCCGTGACGCCCTTGCCCACCGCCAGCACCTGGAACGGATTTTCGGGAAATGCGATGAGGAACGTGAAGAACGCCTGCGTCACCATCAGGATGGCGATGACGTAGCCCATCATGTCGCGGAACTTCCGCCGGTTGGTGTAAACGACGATCGCGCTATAGGTGGACAGAATCCACGCCCACAGCAGCAGAGAGCCTTCCATCCCGCTCCACCACGCCGAGAACTTGTAGAGCGTGGGCATGGCGCGATTGCTGTGGCTGGCCACGTAGGCGATGCGGAAATCGTCCGTCATGAACGCGTAGATCAACAGGCCGGCCGAACAGGTGAGCAGCAGCCAGATGGCGTAGACGGCGCGTTCGGCGCTCAGCGCCAGCAGCGGCTTGGATTTCCATTTGCCCAGCAGGGCCGCGAGAACGGCGTAAACCGAGAAGCATAGCGCCAGCAGAATTGCCAGCGCGCCAATATTCTCCATAATTGTATACCTGCTCCCCTCTTAGGAAACCTTCTTGGCGGCGCCGTCGTAAACCGGCGCGCCGTCGCCGCCCTTGCCGCCGGGCTTGGCTTCGTACTTGGACGCGCACTTGGCCTGAATGCGGCTGGCGTGGAAAACGCCGTCATGCGCCAGTTTGCCGTCAGCTACGGCCTGCGCGCGATCGCGGAACGTGTCCGGCAGCGGATCACTGCCGTTGTACACCACACGCAGCGTGCGGTTTTCCTGCGTCAGAACAAACTCCACTTCCTTTCCGCGCCGCACAATCGAACCCGGGGCAACATCGCCAGCCACTTTCAGGCGTTTCGTCCTCGCTTCCGGACTCAGCGTCTGAAGCTCGGAAACCGTTTTGTAGTAGGTCTGGGTGTCCTGGATGCCGCCAACAGCGAGCCAAGCCAGGGTGCCAATGATCACGGTGATAAGGCCGGCGAACTTGAAATATTTGGAGTTCATAGCGATACCTGAAATCAGTATAGCGCCGATAGATGCCGCTGTTTCCCTCAAACTGGACAACAACGTCATCTTCTTTCCTGAGATCAGTTTAGAACGTAAACGCGCCGCCGGCGGTCTTTCGCCGCACCCCGCATGTAAAAAGTGGTCATCGCCTCAGGCGGCTGATGAGTTGGGGCAGCACATCGTAACGGCTCAGCCGCACGCCCGCGGCGCCCCCGCCAGGATGCACTTCCACGAATTCGGGCGAGGGCGAAAGCCCGAAACGCCGGTAGATGGCCGCGCTGATGAACCGCTTCACGGCGGCCGGATCGGCCTTTTCCTTATCGATGTGAACCTGGAAGAAATCGCCCTGCCCGGCGGCGTTCACTCTCACCGCCACGGCATCGCACCCAAAGGCGCGCTTCAGCATCGCCTCGGCCAGATCGATGAGCGCCAGCCCGCGGAAGAAGTTCGAACCCTCCAGACGGTGGAACTCAGGAAGAGCTGCAAGGGAAGCATCGTCCAGACCGCGGTTGTAATCGAAGGGGACAGCTTCGAAACGGTCGAGCCAAGCCGACAGAAGCCCGGGGCCTTCATGCCCGTTTTCCCATCCCTGATACGCTTCCATCGCTTCGCGTTCAGGCAGGCGGCCGGCATCGATGTCGAAACAACGGTCCCCGCGCTGGGACCATGTGACACATTCGATCCATTGTTCCGGGTTGTGAATGAGGTAGAAGTTCTTGGCCACTTCCCCAAACAGGTACGCCACCATGGCGCGCAGCGGCACGCCGGTCTCGCGCACTGCGCCGCGGCGCAGCATGGCATCGCGCCATCCGGTAAACAGCGATGCCACCACTGCCTCAGTCAATTGCCCGCCATAGCAGGCCAGGTTCTCGCAGGTTCGTTTCCTCAAATCCTCCTGGCTTGCCAGCAGCGGCAACTGGCGCAGGATGGAGCAGATGTACTGGCGGCTCTCGACGCTGAGCAGGCCGTCGGAAACCAGGTCCTCTTCAATCGGTTTGAAGAAGTCCGTGTCGAGCGGGAACCTGGTCAGCAGCGCGGCGATCTCGGCGGATTTGCCCGTCATCTTGCGGGCCTCCGAGGTGGTGAGCGGACCGGCGCCCGGCGCTTCGGCGTAGAATCCGCCCGACCAGCGCCAGGCCGTACGGTCCCGGTCCACTGTGTAGGGGAAGATGATCTGGAAACGCTCGGCCGGCACCGGATAGGTGGCGATGATGCGGTAGTTCTCGCGCGGATTGGAGGAAATCAGAGTGCCCTGCCCTGCGCGCCCCTTCTGCTCAGTGGCCTGGTCGAGCGATCCGGCGCGCACGCCCGTGCCGTATTCGGCCTGGCAGGCCAGATGCACCAGCAGATCGGGCGGAATGCCGAGGTTGAACAGCGCATTGATGGCGTTCTTGGTGGCCACAGTCAGGGCGGAGGAACTGGAGAATCCACCCTCCGGGATGCTGCCGGTGGAGATCAGCCGTAGCCCCTCAAAGTGATGGCGGCCCAGGTGTTCCTGCACCCTCGCCCCCAGGTTGCCCGCGCGCAGAGTGCGCAGTGAGGCGATGGCGTTGCCCACCAGCGCAAACGGCCTTCGCATGCTGTTGCCCACCCACAGGGAAGGCGGCGGCAGAGGCAGCCCGCGCTGGCGGCGCATCTCCACTTCATCCTCGGTGAAGTAGCCAAGCGAAAGCAGCAGCGTCTCACTCATGCGCGTGCCGAACTCCTCATAGGCGTGCAGGTCGGCAATGTCCTCGCCCGGATACATGGCGTCGCTGTCGGCGGCAACGTGATTAATGTTCTCGCGGTACTTGGGATTGATGGGGAACAGATGAATGCGCCGGTCATGGGCGGCCTGCGTGAAGACCACGATCTGCTCGTCGCCCTCCGGCGTTCCGGCGCCGATGGGCATCTGCCAGGCCGGCCCGAAGAAGCGCTGCATATCGGGATGCATAAAGGCGATGCGTAACCGGCCGCCGGCGACGCCGATGGCTACCGGCCGGTCCGCCTTAAAGCCCAGCCGTTCCTTGATGGCGGCGGCGGTGAGTTCTTCCAGTTGCCTGGCGATGGCCGCCACCTGTACAGCCGGACGGCCCGCCATCAGCTCGCGCGCCGCTTCTTCAATCTCCGTCTCTTCAGGAAACAGCAGGCCGCGCGAGGAAGCGAGGATGCCTTCAAGCAGCGCCAGGTCCATCGGCTGCGTCACATCGGAGCACAGCAGGTCATACTCCGGATTGGCGGGCGTGGTGGTGACGGTGCGGATCTCGCCGCCTTCCCTGGCCATGGCCTCCACGATGTCGGTGAGGTAAAACTGGCCCTGTGCGTTGGCGTTGGTGAACGACGACAGGTGGCGGTAGAGGGCGGACGCGCGGATGGCGTACAACGGGCAGTTGCCTTCGGTGAGGCTGAGCAGCGCCTGGCGCTCGATGCCATCAGACTCGCTGACAATATCGCGTTCCTCCACGATGCGCGTGACGCGGCGGTATTCATCGCGCAGCACACGCCCCTTGCCGCGGTTCTTCGGCGGCTCATAGATGGCGGTGAGAAACGTCAGGCTGGCTTCGCGCCCTCCGCCCAGGTGCGTCTCCCACAGACTGCGGAACACCGCCGATGGCACAATGCGGTCGCCCATCGTGATGATGAGCAGCGGATCAGCTTCGAGCAGTCCCGGCACGCTGAAGGCTTCGTAGGCGGCAAACGCCGTTCCTCCAGCGGGGTTGTCCGACCGCACGTAGATGTTGTCATCGCCGAGCGCCGCCGACACCTCCTCATGCCGGTAGCCCACCATGCAGATGGCGGGCGAAGCCGACAGACGCCGGAACGAGTCGATGGAGTGGCGCGCCAAAGGCACGCCATGCACCGGCTGGATACACTTCGGGTTTTGACCAAATCGCGTGCCTTTGCCCGCGGCCAGGATGACCAGCACGGGCAGATCAGGCAGCACCGCGCCCACACGGGCCGGGTTCAGAATTTTCTCACGGGACGGCACAACGGCGTCCCGGAGCAGGCGAGCCTCCGAAATCATCTGCTGTGGTTATCATGCCAGAGTTGGAATCGGCAGTTAAAGATCCCTTCGCCGTGACATCAGGCCGAGCGCCACGGCGGTGACAACGCCGAGCCCCAATCCACCCGTGGCGATGATGGCCAGATACGCGAGCGCTCCCCAAATCCCGCGAGGCAGCGAACCTCCCCTCTGAAGCGCATCCGCGGCCGCGGCCGTGGCGCTGGCCAGGCTCCATCCCAGCGTGCTTGCCGCGATCCACCACCAGGTCGCCTGAAAGCGCCGGCGCAGGAGCATCGCCTGCCACACGCCCGCCAGGAATCCACCGCAGGCCACCGAAACATACAGCGTGTATGGCAGGTCCCAGCGGGCTGCCCTGGTGATGTCGGTGGCCGCGAACGGCAGGGAAAGTCCGGCGGCGCACGACCAGAACCAGTGTATGGGCCGGTCGATTGTGCCCCGCAATTGGCGCGCCTGGAGAAGGCCCACGCCCATGCCGGCTCCCGCGCCAACCAGGACCTGAGCGCCGCCCATTCCCAGAGCCTCTCCGGCCACCGCGAGCAGGACAACCAGTGGGACTCCCAGCAACCAGCCGGTCCAGGTTGCGCGGATCCAGGCCAGGTTAGAACTTAAAGAAGATCTTACGCTGGTACAGCCAGTAGCAGGCATACCACATCACCGCCGCCACCGTTGCCGCCTGGGCGATGGCGCCCGCCGGCCCCAGGAATCCGTAGTTGAAAGTGAATACCCCAACCGCCTTGTTCAGCCACCCGGAGAGCACAATGGAGAGCGTGTAAATAAAGATCGAATTGGCGCCCACCACCAGCAGCGGAAAGACAGCCTTGCGGTAACCACGCACTTCCACCAGCCAATAGAAGGCCAGCAGCATCAGCAGCACCAGCCCCGCGCTGAACATCGTAAACGACGCGGTCCAGATCCGTTTCACCATCGGATTCACCAGTCCCAGCATCCATCCCGATGCCAGACACGCCAGCGCCGCGCCGCCGATGATGCGCATCCGCCGTTCGTGCGTTCCCGGCTCCATCAGCAGCTTTCCGGTCCACGCCCCGAACAACGTGGTGACGGCGCTGCTGAGGAAGTTGATGGTGACGTAGTAGCCGCTGTAGTTGAGTCCCAGCGCCCGGTCAATCACGGCGCCGATGTTATCGGTTTTGGAGAACGGCCCCTCCGATCCAGGAAACAGGATAAACAGAGCCCAATGTCCGGCCAGCACAGCCGCTGCCGTCACCGCCTGCGCCCGCATCGGCAATCGGAAAATCAGGTAGGCGATCAGGTAGGCGAAGCCGATCTGCGAAAGTACGTTGATCAACTGGAAAAAGAGCGATCCGCGGGAGATGCTCATGATCACCTGGCTCCACAGGATCAGCATTAGCGCGCGCCAGGCCACGTGGCGGAAGATCTGCGAATCGGTGTCGCCCTTCCTGCGCCTGGCGGCGATGGCAAACGGCAGCGCCACGCCCACCATGAACATGAACGCCGGCTGAATCAGGTCCCAGAAGCGTACGCCCACCCAGTCAATATGCTCAAACTGCGCGCCGAGCCACGCCCATTCGGGATACTTCATCAACCCGCGCAGGGCGAAGCCGTTGGCCGCCAGCGTGATCATGATGAAGCCACGGAACGCGTCGAGAGAAAGCAGCCTGCCGCCGGGCGGCGTCAGCGCCTGCGCGCCGGAAGTTGTGGATGGGGCCGAGGCCGCCGTTTCACCAAGAACCGTCGCCATACATCCTCCTCGGAACGGGGAATGCCGAACTGGGCGGTAGTATATCATGCCGGGATATCGGATCAGTTTGCCCAAAGCGCCGGTTCGAGCACGTGAAGGCGGCCCCTTGCCCGGCTGAGAGACCGAGGTAACCAGGCTTGCAAGGCTTATCCTGGAGTTATGATCTGGAGTTCACTCCTGATTCTAGCGGGCTTGCCTGTCCACGGATCAAGCATAAGCGACATAGACCGTCAATGGGTGTAAGTTTTGTCCCAACGATTCCCCGGCCTGAGTGGCATGATCGTTCCCTTTGGCGACATCGAGATACTGGATGTCGATGGCAATCCCATGCCCCCTGGGCTTCTGACGGTTACGGCCGACTCGGGAACGCCGGTGGCACTTTGCAGGCGTGCAAGTACCCGAACCGGGAACGTTGCTGCTCGTCGCCTCAGCGCTCGCGATTGTGGGATTCCGCGGGAACCGGCTTTCGCACTGCCGATGCAGAGGGAATCGGCCATGCAACCGCAAAACGGATCGCATATGATGTTGGTTTGAAACTCCCACTCCTCACGCTGGTGTCCTTCTCTCTCTGCAGCGCCGAGATTGACTTCAACCGCGACGTGCGGCCCATACTCTCCGACAAGTGCTACACCTGTCACGGCCCCGACCAGTCCAAGCGGATCACGCCGCTGCGGCTCGATTCAGAGCCCGGCAGCCGCGCGGCGATCGTGGCCGGAAAGCCGCAGGAGAGCCGGCTGATCCAGCGCGTCAGGTCGGATGACCCGGCGCGGCGCATGCCTCCGCAGGCAATGGGTCACGCCCGCCTGTCCGATGCCGAAATTGCGAAACTGGAACAGTGGATCCGCGAAGGCGCGCGCTGGCAATCGCACTGGTCGCTGGTCCCTCCGAAAAAGGGAAACGAACCCGCCACCGCTAATCGGGCGTGGGTGGCGAACCCGATTGACTCCTACATTCTGAAGCGGCTGGAAGAGGCGGGCCTCGCCCCTTCCCCCGAGGCCGGCCGGGCCACGCTGATCCGCCGCGTTTCACTCGACCTCACAGGCCTTCCTCCCACGCCAGGAGAAGTGGAGGCCTTCGTTCAGGACCGCTCAGCCAACGCCTATGAAAAAGTGATCGACCGGCTGTTGTCCTCACCCGCCTAC
Source organism: Bryobacteraceae bacterium (assembly GCA_033762895.1). GTDB lineage: Bacteria > Acidobacteriota > Terriglobia > Bryobacterales > Bryobacteraceae > CADEFT01. Next base: position 35,239 of record JANRLE010000081.1, read on the forward strand.
GGTGAACGCATGGCCGCGCGATGGCTGGATGCGGCCCGCTACGCCGACACCAACGGCTATCAGAACGACCAGGAACGCTACATGTGGCGATGGCGCGACTGGGTGATCGAGGCGTTCAATCGCAACATGCCCTTCGATCAGTTCACCATCGAACAGCTTGCCGGCGACCTGCTGCCCAACCCCACCCTCAGCCAGCGCATCGCCACCGGGTTCAACCGCAACCATCGCGGCAATGCGGAAAACGGCACCGATCCCAGGGAATACCAGGTGGAGTACGCGGTGGACCGGCTGGAAACCACCGCCACCGTCTGGCTGGGCCTGACCATGGGCTGCGCCCGCTGCCATGACCATAAGTACGACCCTGTTACACAGCGCGACTTCTACCGCTTCTACGCCTATTTCAACAACGTCTCCGACCGCGGCCGCTACTTCAAATACGGCAACACCCCGCCGTTTGTGCTGGCGCCGACTCCGGCCGAACAGGAGAAACTCGCTGCCTTGGACACACGGATCGAAAAGGCGCGGGTGGCCGCCGCCGCACAGCAGGCAGCGCACAAGGCCGCGCTCCAGGCATGGCCGGGCGAGGCGTGGAGTTTCGAGGAAAGCCTGCTGGTTGCAAGCGGCGGCGGCGCGCTTCCAATCGATCTGGGGGATAAGGCCGACTTCGATTTCTACGCCAGGTTCACCCTGGCCGCGCGCATACGGCCCGAGTCACCCACAGGCGGCGTCATCGCCCGGTATCACGAAAGCAGCCGCGGCTACGGGCTTTTCCTCATCGACGGCAAACTGCAGCTTCGCCTGGACACGGCCAGCATTTCCGACCGCACGCGCGTGGAGACCGTCGATGCAATTCCGCTCAACGAATGGTCCCACGTGGCGGCCACCTACGACGGTTCGCGGCTGGCGGCCGGCATGAAAATCTTCGTCAACGGAAGGGAACAGAAGGTGCGCGTGCTGATCGACGAATCGCTGAACAGCACCCGCGCGGGAAAGGGCACCACGCTGCGGCTTGGCTACGGGCCCCAGAAGGACCAGTTGTTGAAAGGGCGGATTGAGGACGCGCGGATCTACACCCGGGCACTGGCGGCGGAAGAAGTGGCGGTGGCCGCCGTTGCCGAATCCGTGCCGGCCATCGCCGCCATGAAGCAACGCTCCGAGGCGCAGCAGCGCAAGCTCGCCTGGGCCTTCTACAGCAGGCACAGCCCTGAATGGAATCAACTTCGAAAGCTGCGGCTGGAACGGGAGAAGCTGGTGGACAGCTTCTCCACCGTGATGGTGATGGATGAGATGGCGGACACGCGGCCGACGCATATCCTTTATCGCGGCGCCTTTGACGCCCCGCGCGAGCGCGTCGATCCCGGCGTTCCCGCCAGCCTGCCGCCCCTGAGCGAAGGACTGCCCAACAACCGCCTCGGGTTGGCGAAGTGGCTCACCAGCCCCACACACCCGCTCACCGCCCGCGTAACGGTGAACCGTTTCTGGCAAATGCTGTTCGGCGCGGGCATCGTCAGGACGGTGGAAGATTTTGGATCGCAGGGCGCCGCGCCGTCGCATCCCGAACTGCTGGACTGGCTGGCGGTGGAGTTCATCGAAGGCGGCTGGGACGTGAAGCGGCTGCTGAAGACGATGGTGATGAGCGCCACCTACCGGCAATCGGCGCGTGTGACACCCCACCTGCTGGAGCGCGATCCGGAGAACGTGCTGCTGGCGCGCGCGCCGCGGCTGCGCCTGCCGGCTGAATCTCTGCGCGATCAGGCGCTGGCGGTGGCAGGGCTGCTGACAACAGATCTGGGCGGGCCTTCCGTAAAGCCGTATCAGCCGGCGGGCCTGTGGGAAGAGTTGTCAAACGCCGGCCCTTATCGCAATGACCACGGCGGCAAGCTCTACCGGCGCAGCCTTTACACCTTCTGGAAGCGCACACTGGGACCGCCCGCGATGTTGGCCTTCGATTCGGCCGCGCGCGAGACCTGCGTGGTGAGAGAGAGCCGCACCAACACGCCGATCCAGGCGCTGAACATGATGAACGACGTGACCTACACCGAAGCCGCGCGCGTGTTCGCCGAACGTATGATCCGCGAGGGTGGCGCGGACGCTGGCGCACGCCTGGCCTACGGATTCCGCCTGGCCACCGCACGGCAGCCCGAATCCGGTGAACGCGACATTCTGGTGACCACGCTGAAGCGCTATGAGGATCGTTATCAATCCCGGCCCGCCGATGCTCTGAAATACCTTTCGCATGGCGAACACAAGCCCGACAGCGCGATTCCCGCCCACCAACTGGCCGCCTACACGGCTGTGGCAAGCATGATGTTGAACCTCGATGAAACCATCAACCGGGAGTAAGTCTGTGAACCTGGCAATGACGCGGAGACATCTGTGCGCCCTTGGCGTGATGGCATTGCGCGATCTGCTCGCCGGCGCCACGCACTTTGCGCCGAAAGCCAAGCGCGTGATCTATCTGTTCCAGTCCGGCGGCCCTTCGCAGATCGATCTGTTCGACCACAAACCGGGCCTCGGGAAGCTGCAGGGCGCCGATCTGCCCGATTCGATTCGCAAGGGCCAGCGGCTCACCGGCATGACCGCGGCCCAGACCAGCTTCCCGGTGGCTTCCTCGCGATTTACCTTTGCGCGGCACGGCAACTCCGGCGCCGAGTTGAGCGACTTGCTGCCGCACACCGCGTCGATCGCCGATGAGATCGCCATCATCCGCTCCCTGCATACGGCGCAGATCAATCACGATCCGGCGATCACGTTCCTTCAAACCGGACATCAGCTTGCGGGACGGCCCAGCATGGGCGCCTGGCTCGCCTATGGGCTGGGCAGCGAGAATCAGAATCTGCCGGCGTTCATTTCCATGATTTCCCGCGGCAGCAGGCAGGATCAGCCGCTCTACAGCCGGCTGTGGGGCAGCGGCTTTCTGCCCACCCGCTATCAGGGCGTGAAGTTCGGCTCAGGCAAGGATCCGGTGTTATATCTGTCCAACCCCGAAGGCTTCGACAATGAGGACCGCCGCCACTATCTCGACCAGCTTTCGGCGATGAACCGCATCCGCCACCAGCAGTTTGGCGATCCGGAGATTGAAACACGCATCGAGCAGTATGAGATGGCGTTCCGCATGCAATCCTCGGTTCCCGAGTTGACCGATCTTTCCGCAGAACCCGCTCACGTGTTGGACATGTACGGCCCTGGCGCGCGCAAACCCGGCACCTATGCCGCAAACTGCCTGCTGGCGCGGCGGCTGAGCGAACGCGGTGTGCGATTCGTGCAGCTTTTCCATCGCGGCTGGGATCAGCATGGCAACCTGCCCAGGGACATCACCGAACAGTGCCAGGATACCGATCAGGCTTCAGCCGCGCTGGTGAAGGACTTAAAGCAGCGCGGCCTGCTGGATGAGACGCTGGTGGTATGGGGCGGCGAGTTCGGACGCACCGTTTACTGCCAGGGTACCCTGACCAGGGAGCAATACGGACGCGACCATCATCCGCGCTGTTTCAGCATGTGGATGGCCGGCGGCGGCGTGAAGGGCGGCGTCACTTATGGCGCCACCGACGATTTTTCCTACAACGTGGCCGAAAATCCGGTGAGCGTACATGACCTGCACGCCACGATGCTGCACCTGTTGGGCGT
>JANRLE010000082.1:0-7910 GCA_033762895.1 Bryobacteraceae bacterium
GGGGCTGGAATTTAAGGGCGAACCGGAGTGTAGCCGATCGCACAGACGGTGGACACCGGACGCATCGGCTTACGGTGGAGCGTTACGTGTTCAAAGCCCGCGTCGGCCAGCGCGTGGCACAGCTTCTCGCCCGTTTCGCCCGCGGTCTGCTCGGTGGCGCCCTTGGAGCGGGGCTGGACCGCAATGGCGAGCAGCGCGCCGGGCTTCAACACGCGGCGGTGTTCGCGGAAAATCGCCGCCGGGTCCTTGAAGAACTGGGCGACATTGATGGAGTATGCCTTGTCGAAGGTGGCGCTGGCGAAGGGCAGGGCATCGGCGGACGCCTGGTGAAGATGGACGCCGCCAGAGGCGATCGCTGTGGCGTTGCGTTTGGCCGCCATCTTCACCATTTCGGCGGAGTGATCGACGCCCGAGACCTGGCCGACGAAATGGCTGAGGCGGCGGATGTCGGCTCCGGAGCCGAAGCCGATTTCGAGAATGTGATCGCTCGCTCGCGCGTCCAACAGCGAGAGCACCCACTCACTTCGTTCGCGGTTCTTGAAGGCCATCAGGTGGCCGACCAGCCAGCCGAGCCGGCCCTCGGGTTTAGAAAATTGCTTACGGATGTTGGGCATAAAGTTGGTCTCGCACCTGGCGCAGGACACGCGTCGCCTGGCGCACGGCGGTTTCAGAAATCGTGAACGGCGTGGACTCAAGCAGTCGCCGCTCGCGCCTGTCCATGCCCTCCAGCACCCTGGCGCCCTTCCTGGTGAGCGCGATCAGCTTGGAGCGTTTGTGTCTCGGGTTCGTTTCGACACTGGCGAGGCCGTCTTTGACCAGCGGGTCTACGATAGTCTGGATGTGTTGGCGCGACACCGGACGCAGGCGCGCCAATTGCGGCACGGTAAGCGGACCATGCTTTCGCAGGCTGCGCATCACCCCGCGGCGGGCGGCCGAGAGTTCCCCCTGGCGGTGGGTCTTTTCAGCCGCCGCCTTCAGGTGGTGAAACAGAGCGGTGGTTTCATCGAAGAGTTCGAACAGGCTATCGGGATTCAACATGACAAGCTACTTGTCAATTACGCGCAGGCCCGGCGGCGGGTTCCATCGATTTCGTGGTAACTTCTACGAATGATCTCCGCCTATTTCCGCGATCACCGGGAACGGTTTCTGGACGAGTTGAAGGAGTTCCTGCGGATTCCCAGCATCAGCACGCTGAGCGAAAACAAGCCAGACATCCTACGCGCGGCGGGCTTCGTGGCCGCTCAGTTGCGAACGGCCGGGCTGCGCAAGGTGGAACTGATCGAGGGCGCGGGCAATCCGCTGGTGTACGGGGAATGGCTGGAGGCCCCGGGCGCGCCGACGCTGCTGTTCTACGGCCACTATGATGTCCAGCCGCCCGATCCGCTGGAGGAGTGGGTGTCGCCTCCGTTTGAGCCCACAATCCGTGGGGACAACATCTATGCGCGCGGGGCGGCCGATGACAAAGGGCTGACGCTGATCCTGATCAAGGCGGTGGAGGGCGTGTTGGCGCAGGCCGGCCGGTTGCCGGTGAACGTGCGGTTCCTGATTGAGGGCGAGGAGGAGTCGGGCGGCGAACATATTTCCGCATTTGTGGCTTCCGGCGACCCGCGGTTGTCGGCCGATGCTGCCGTGATCTGCGACACCGAAATGTTCGCGCCGGAGTTGCCGACATTGTGTATCGGGCTGCGTGGCATCGTGTACGGCGAAATCGTGGTCAAGGGAGCGCGGCAGGACCTGCATTCAGGCGTTTACGGTGGCGCGGCGCCCAATCCGCTGCAGGCGATGGCGGAGATCATCTGCGCACTGAAGGATGCCGAAGGCCACATCCGCATACCCGGCTTTTGTGACCGCGTGCGGCCGCCGGCGCGCGAGGAGATGCATGCCTGGGCGCTGCTTCCCTTCGACGAAAAGGCCTACCTGGAGCATGAGATGGGCGCCAGGGAGTTGACCGGCGAACGCGAGTATTCGCTGTTTGAGCGGCTATGGGCGCGGCCGACATTTGAAGTACACGGGATTCGCGGCGGGTTTACCGGCGAGGGCGCCAAGACCGTGATTCCGTCGCAGGCGGTGGCCAAGGTGAGCGCGCGGCTGGTGGCGGACCAGCAGCCGGAAGAGGCGGCGCGGCAGATATCGGAAGCCGTGCGCGCGGCCTGTCCCAGGGGAGTGGAGGCGGAATTCCGCGGGGTCCACACCGCCGGGCCGTCGCTGGTGAATCCGGACAACCGGTACATCCGCGCGGCGGCGCAGGCGATGACCGAGGTGTTCGGAAAAGAAACGGTGTATGTGCGGTCGGGCGGATCAATCCCGATCGTTGGTCTGTTCGACCGGCACCTGCGCATTCCCAGTGTCATGATGGGATTCGGGCTGCCGGACGACAATCTGCATGCGCCGAATGAGAAGCTATACCTGCCGAACTTCTACCGGGGAATCGACGCCGTGGCTCGGTATCTGGAACTGGCCGCCGGTTGACGCTACCAGATGCTGGCGCTGACCGGCGCCGCATCGTCATGGCTTTCCATATCCGCCAGCTTCTCCTGGCAGGGGACGCAGTAGCGGGCCCAGGGGATCGCCCTGAGCCGCTTCTCCGGAATTTCCTCTTCGCAGTTTTGACACGTGCCGTAGTCGCCGGCTTTGAGCCGGTCTAGTGCTTCCTCCACCTGTTTCAAACGCTGCCAGTCCAACCGGTTCAGTCTTAGATTGACGAACTCTTCGTGGGTGACAAGCGCCTGATCCTCCTCAGCCACGCGCCCGACGCTGGATAGGTTTTCAAATTGCATCCCCAGACTCTTCATGATTTCGATCTTTTTCGACTGGAGAACGCCGTTGTAATCCCCGGGGCCGGGTGGGGCAACGGGAATTGAGATGGGAGCCGGAGGCGGCGGCGCCGCAACAGGTAAGGCTTTAACTGCCGGGCTGATTGATTTGTTGGGAGTGATTCTGGAAACAGATTTTGCCGTCTGCCTTACCCGTGCCGGTCTCACCGGGGTACGGGCGACCACTTTGTTGCGACTTGTTTTCGCGACGCCTGCGCGACTCATGGCGTATCTATCGGCGAGCACGCGCGGGCACTTTAGAGGAAAGCTACATTTTTGCCAGCGATTCCAAGAGCTCTTCCAAACGGTCGAACGTATCGCGCATCCCCGCTTCCATGCCCGACTGCAGATGGCCGTCGCGCGCCTGCTTTGAGGCGTGCCGCGTTGTGCTGGTGAGCTTCGTCCGGCCGTCATTGTCCTCAAAAATCACCGTAACCACAGCCACATGCTCGGGCATAGGCTCAAAAATCTGGGTGCAAACGATGCGTTCCGGGGGCGTGATTTCGTGGTAGACCCCATTAAATCCCGCCTCGCGGCCTTCCGGCCCGCGCAAAACGTAACGATAGGCGCCGCCCACGCGCACGTCCGCCTCGCATACGGTCATGGTGAGATGCCGCGGACCCCACCAGCGCCGGACATGCTCAGGTCTCAGGGACGCCTCGAACACCAGCTCACGCGGGGCGTCGAACATCCTGGTGACGACGATCTCGTAGTCAGAGGGCAGCGTCACGGTCACAGTATTACTGTTTCTTACGGCCACGTTTCTTCTCCTTGCGTTTCATCTCTTCCAGGTAGTCGTCCAACTGGCTAAACCGGTCTTCCCAAATCAGCCGGTAACGCTCCACCCATTCGGAAACGTCCTTGAGCGGGGAGGGTTCCAGACGGCACGGGCGCAATTGCGCGTCGCGGCTTCGCGAGATCAGCCCCGCGCGCTCCAATACCTTGAGGTGTTTCGTGATGGCCGGGGCGCTGATCCGGAATGGTCCGGCCAGATCCTTGACGGCCGCGTCGCCAGAGGCCAGCCGCGCGAGGATGGCGCGCCGTGTGGGATCGGCCAGTGCGGCGAAGGTGGCGCTGAGCGCATCGGTTTGCATATTTCACCATTGGGTTAATTACCCTACTGGTAAAATACACCGCCCGCCGCCCGCCGTCAAGCGAAAAACAAACGTGTACCATTGGGAGAAACGATGACCGCAGACGATTTTCGCCGCATCGCCTTGAGCATGGAAGGGGCCGAGGAAGGCTCCCACATGGGAGCCGTGGATTTCCGCGTGGGCGGGCGCATCTTCGCCACCCTGGCCTCTCTGAAGCAGGGATACGGCAATCTGATGATTACGCCCGAACAGCAGGCCGATTTTGTGGGGGAACGGCCGGACCTGTTTGTGCCGATCGCGGGTGGGTGGGGACGAATGGGGATGACGCACATTCGCCTGGCGGAAGCTGGCGAGGACATCCTCACCGGCGCGCTTCGAACCGCCTGGAAATTGCGGGTGGACAAGAACAACAAGGGCAAGAAGCGGCGTTAGCGGTCTCTCAGCCGCGCGGCTTGGGCCAGCAGGTAGTGGCGTTCGGGCAGGCTCGCGGTGCGGGCGGCGGCGGTCTGGAAGTTCCGGACGGCTGCTTCTGTCTCTCCGGCCATTTCCAGCAGGTGTGCCCGCACCGACGCAAGCCGGTGATGTTCCTTCAGGCGTGGGTCGCCATCAAGTTCGCCGAGCATGGCGAGCCCGGCCCGCGGCCCGTGGACCATGGCAGCGGCGACGGCGCGGTTGAGTTTCACCATGGGATTCGACGAAACGCGGTCGAGCATTTCGTACAGGGTCAGAATTTGCGGCCAATCGGTGTCCTGATGGGTTGCCGCCTCATCGTGAACGGCGGCGATGGCGGCCTGCAGTTGATAGGGGCCTACTTCGCCCTTGGGCAGCGTATCGCCAAGCAGGGCGACTCCTTCGGCGATTCGCCCGTGGTCCCAAAGCGCGCGGTCCTGCTTGTCGAGCGGGATGATTTCGCCGTCGCCGGCGGTGCGTGCCCCGCGGCGGGCGTCGGTGAGCAGCATGAGCGCCAGCAGTCGGGCGGCTTCGGTATCGGCGGGAGCCAGGGCGTGCACAAGGCGCGCGAGGCGGATGGCTTCGTCGGTCAGATCGGTACGCTGTAGCGAGCCGCCGCCGCTGGCCGTGTAACCTTCGTTGAAGATCAGGTAGAGCGTATGCAGCACGGGGGCGAGGTTTTTCGTGGCTTCAAATGCCACGCCCGAGTCACGGATGGTCTGCCTGGCGCGGCTGATGCGCTGAGCCATGGTGGACTCAGGAACAAGGAAGGCGCGGGCGATTTCGGCGGTGGTGAGTCCGCCCACGGCGCGCAGGGTCAGCGCGATGGCAGAGGCCGTGGTAAGCGAGCGATGGCAGCACATCTGGATGAGGATGAGTGTGTCATCGTGCGGTGACGCGGCCGGCATGGCGTATCCGGCTTCCATCGCGGCTTCGGCCTCGCGCCTGCGGCGGGCGGTGTCGCTGCGGATCTGGTCAGTAAGTTTGTGAGAGGCCACCCGGATGAGCCAGGCGCGGGGATTCGCCGGTACGCCGTCGCCGGGCCACTGAGTGGCTGCGGCGAGCAGAGCTTCCTGGACGGCGTCCTCGGCGGCAGCGAAGTCGCGGCAACGGCGGATGAGGACCCCGAGCACCTGCGGGGTCAATTCCCTCAGCAGGTGCTCAACGCCGGCCGTGGTCATTCCAGGTGCTTCCTCGCTCGCCGGCAGCCGATTCCGGTCACAGAAACTCGGGCGGCGGACCGCTCATGATCTGGCGCACTTCAATCGGCATGTTCAACGGCGCGCCGCCGGGTCCGGGGGCGGCAGAGGCTTGCGCGGCAATGGCGTAGGCGCGCTCAGGGCCGTCGACATCGATGAGCCAGTAACCAATGAGGAATTCTTTCGATTCGGGGAAGACGCCGTCGGTGATGGGCGTGCCCCCGGCTCCGGCGCGGACGGTCTTGGCTTCCGACGGCCAGGCGAGGCCTTCGGCAGAGACCAATTCACCGGATTCTCTGAGCTGTTTGTTCAAGCCGATCATGAAGCCGATGTGGGCTTTGATGTCTTCCGGGGGCCAGGTGGTGATGCCTTTTGTTCGGCTTTGTTCGTCGTCCTTCATGTTCATCATGAGGATGAATTTCATGGTGGTTGCTCCTTGTCGATTCTCGCACCGTGGTGTGGGTGCATGGATGAGTCGGAGCGACGCAGTGGCGTTTCGACATCATCAGCGAAAAATATTTGCCGCTTCCGGCGAAACATTGCCGGCTTGGTGAGGATAGGCCGGCGAAATTCCCTGTGGCAGGACAATTGCTTCAGCCGTCGGCAGGAGGATCGACCGAAGTGACAGGCATGACCCAACCACCCAACCTGCAGGAGCTGTTCGGCCTGCGCGCCGTATCCCCGGCCAAGCCACGCGTGGCCGGGCCTTCGTTTGCCGAGGTGCAGGCGGCGGAGATTGACGCCCAGGCGCAGGCGCCCCCGCCGCCGCGGACACCGGGGTTTCAGGCAAAGCTCGAGGCGTGGGAAGGCATGTTCTACGACCCGGCTACTGGCGAGGGCATCGTATCGCCCCGGGAAGGAGAGTACCTGCACACCGGCTGGTTCTTCGAACGGCCCATGCAGCACCAGCCTACGCCTGGCGGATCTCTGGAAGACCGCGCGCACCTGGAACCCATATGCCCGTTCGGATTCCTATCCGGGGAATCGGCGAAACGAATGATGGATCTGCTGGCGCAGTTCCTGCCGCCCGACGCGCAGGTGACGGGTATCGAAGCTGCGGAAGCGAATCCGTCGTTCCCTTATACCGTTGCCCAGCGCGAGATTGTCGTGTCGGCGGGTGGCAACACCTTCCGCTTCCCCGCCGGTCTGCTGGCCCGGGAAATGTGCTGCTATACCTACACGGCCGAGGATGGCGGCGTGCGGCAGAACATCGCCGCGACGCTGCAGCGCGCCGTGGCACAGCATCTCAAGACTTAAGGTGTAGAATCATGGTATGACGGTGCGGACCGCGATCCCGGTGACGGAATACCTCGACACAGCCTTTGAGCATCCGCCGGACTACCTGGAAGGGGAACTGGTGGAGCGGTCTATGCCGGGAACGTCGCGTTCACGCATTCAACGTCGCGTCGTTGCCGCCACGGTGGTGGGCGGCGAGCCTGCTGGACTGTACGTTTACCCGGAAATCCACCTCCCCATGGCTACGGAGCGGTGGCGCATCGCAGATCTCGCCTTTTATGCCGGTGAAGCGGAATCTCCCTATCCCAAACGAGTTGCGTTGGGGATCGCGGAAATTCTGTCTCCGCGCGATGAGGTCCGCGAGGTCCTTGACCGGCTCAATGACTGCCATGCCTGGGGCGTGCCGTACATCTGGCTGATCGATCCCGAACGCCGCACCATTCATCGTTACGACGGCGCGAGCCTGCTCGCGGTAGACGCGATCGAATTCGCTGAGCCGGCGTTCCGGCTGACGGCGGAGGATCTGTTTAAGGGCAGTGCATAAGACGGCCAAAGTTCGCCGTCGTTGCCGCTGCGATCTCCTCCACCGGCGCTCCGCGTAACTCGGCTAACTTACTCGCAGTGTGAGCGACATACGACGGCTCATTGCGCCGCCCACGATGCGGGATGGGCGCCAGATACGGCGCGTCAGTCTCGATCAACAAACGATCCAGCGGCACTGCCACCGCCGCGGCCTGCAACTCCACGGCCTTGGGGAACGTCACCACGCCGGCGAATGAGATGTAGAATCCCATGGCCAACGCCCGCCGCGCTTCCACCGGTCCGCCGCTGAAGCAATGCATAATGCCGGCGCCCTGCCAGTGCTCCTCCAGCACCGCGAACGTGTCGTCCCAAGCTTCCCGCGTGTGAATCACCACGGGCTTCGCGGCACGCCGCGCCAGATCCAACTGATCACGGAACAATGCGCGCTGCGTATCCCGCGGCGAGAAGTCGTAGTGATAATCCAGCCCGATTTCCCCCAGCGCCAGCACCTTGGGATGCTTGAGCAGCGCCTCCAGTTCGCCCAGCGTCGTATCGGTGGCCTTGGCGGCATTGTGCGGATGCACGCCCACCGTGGC
>JANRLE010000083.1:0-25895 GCA_033762895.1 Bryobacteraceae bacterium
GACGCCGACGGCAAATTCCTCAAAGAGTGGAAGCAGGCCGGCTCACCATGGGGCATCGTGATTACCAGGGACCAGCAGATTATCCTTTGCGACGGCCACCGCAACCGGATTCTGAAGATGGATCTGGAAGGCCGGGTACTCGGTTCGCTGTCCGGACCGGGCCGGCTGCCCGGGCAACTCGACTTTTCGCATCACATCGCGGTGGGGCCGAGCGGAGCGATCTACGTCGCCGAGATCAAGAACTGGCGGGTGCAGAAGTTCGTTCCCGGACGCTGAATTATTTCCTTTGGAATGACTAAGAGTGCGGCGCCTTCAACGCTCCAAAAGGCAGGAGGCATGGTAGAATAAGAGCAGGAGATCGGATTATGTGGAACGCATTGTTCGCACTCCTGATCACAGCCAGTCCAGCCGCAATCGCAGCCCCGTCCGGGATTTATTCTTTCCGGCGCGCGGCGGCAGCCGGACCCTACGTGTGGATTCTGGGCGAACGGAACGATCTGTTCGTGTCGGCCGACGACGGGCGCACCTGGCAAACCAGAAAGCTGCCGCCGGAGGCCAGTCTTCAGACAATCGCCTTCCTGGATTCCCGGCGCGGTTTCGTGGCCGGAGCCCTGGGAACGCTGCTGGCCACCGAAGACGGCGGAGAGACGTGGCGCCGGGTGGCGCTGCCAGTGCAAGAAAACCTGACGGCGATCCATTTTGTGGGGGAGTTGGGCTGGCTGGCGGGCTGGTCAGGAACCATTCTGCATTCGCCTGATGGCGGCAGGACATGGCAACCGCAACAGAGCAATGTCCAACAGGGAATCGAGAGCATCTACTTCACCGACGCCCGGCATGGCTGGGCCGTTGGCTGGGTGGGCACCATTATCCGGACCGAAGACGGCGGAAAGACGTGGGAGAAGCCGGCGATGGACCGGGCACTATGGTCGCTCAACACCGTTCACTTCATTGATACAAGGCGCGGCTGGGCCGCTGGTTTCGGCGGAACCATCATCAGCAGCGAGGATGGCGGCAGGACCTGGCGCGAACACCAAAGCCCGGCGCACGTGTGGTTTAAGTCAATCCACTTTGAAAACGCCAGCCGGGGTTGGATGGTTGCCGACAAGCAACTGCTGCGGACGCGGGACGGCGGAGAAAGCTGGGAAAGCGCTCCCTCAGACGGAACTCTGTTCCTACAACAGTTGCTTCCGGTGAACGGCTCCTTATGGGCCATCGGGCAGTTCGGCATTCTCAGACAGGGCCCTGGAGAGGAGGGCTTCACGCCAATCCCCACGCTGCCCGATCCAACTCAGCGCTCCAGCAGGAACACGCAGTCCTCCAGCCTGCTCTTGCCGCCGTCGTTGACGGTGAACTGCCGCGGCCTGAGCTGGCCATTACGGCGTACACCATTCCAGAGCGACGCCCCGGCATAGACGCCATCCTTGCGCAGCGCGTAGAAATTGATGTCGAATTGCTCGAGACGCTTGCGGTCATCGCCGTAGTTGCGGGAGATGCGTTTCATCACATCGAGGCAGGCGTCCTTGGGAGACATGCCATGGCGCATGTTTTCCACAACGGCATGCGCGCCAGCAACGCGGATGTTCTCCTCGCCGCGGCCGGTGGACCCGGCGGCGCCGACGTCCTGATCCACATAGAGTCCGGCGCCGATGATGGGAGAATCGCCGACGCGGCCGGGGATTTTCCAGGCCAGACCGCTGGTGGTGGTGACGCCCGACATCTCGCCCTTTGCATTCAGCGCCAGACAGTTGATGGTGCCGGTGGGCGGGAACATGGCGCGATCAAGCGCATAGGCCAGCAACTCGCCGCTCGCTTCGGGAAAGGCGCGGCGCAGTTCGCCGATCGTCCTGGAGGCGGGCGCGTCCAGCCCGTCAGTCCAGTTGTTACGGCCGCCGGCGTCGCGCAACCCGCGCTTCCACACCAGCCAGGCCAGGCGCGATTTCTCGGTGAGCAGATTTTCCTCGCGGAATCCGTAGGCCTTGGCGAACCGCAGGGCGCCTTCGCCCACCAGCATGATGTGGTCGGTCTGCTCCATTACAAGCTTGGCCACCTTTGACGGATACTTGATGCCGCGGATGCTGGCGACCGAACCTGCCCGCCGGGTGGGGCCGTGCATGACGCTGGCATCGAGTTCCACTACGCCCTCTTCGTTGGGAAGGCCGCCGTAGCCCACCGAATCGTCGTCGGGATCCTCTTCCTGAATATTGACCCCGGCAATCACGGCGTCCAACGTGTCAGCCCCCTGCCTGAGCATCTCCATCGCCCGGGCACAAGGCCGCAGGCCGTTCGATGAAGCCACGACGATATTCCGTGGCTGCGTCTGCTGCGCCGCCGCCAGCGCCGCCGGCGCCCCCAGAACATGCCGCCTGGTTAACATATGGCCTCCTTTTGATATCCTGTACACGTGATCCGCCGCCGCTTCCTATTGCTGCCGCTCGCCTCATTGTGCGTTGCCGCTCCGAAGAAAGGCAAGTCACCGGAAGTGTCTGTGATCCAGGTGACCTGCCGCCGGCTGGGTGACGACGTCGCACTGGACGGCCGTCTGAGGGTGGGTGGAATGAAGCCGCTGAAGAAGATCCGGCTGCTGTTCGACTTCCTGGGCACCGACAGGCAGTTGCTGGAGACCAAACGGGGAGAAGTGGAAGAGGATCTGCTGGCGCCAGGCGAGGAGGCCGAGTTTCACGTTCGGGTGGCCGATCCGGTTCGCGCGGTTCTGTACTCGATTCGCGCGGAAGATGGCGACGGGCGGGAGCTGAATGTGGACAAGTCCGGCCCCTTCCCGATCGAGTAAAATTTTCAACCAGTTAACAGCAGTTCACACCTTTTACAAAACTTTTACAACTCCATGGGAACGATTCCCCGTCTCCTGCGTAGTATCAGAGTATCCGGTCAATGTTGATTGGAGACAGGGGACTCCCTCATGTTACAAGCCACGGCCAGCATTCTGGAACGAAAATACAAAGATCAGCACCTGGAGTTCGACTTCGCCAGCACGTCCGCATTCATCGACCTCAGGGAAGTGATTCTGACGCGAAAGGAACATGAACTGCTTGCACTGCTGCTGGAAAACGCAGGCGACATCGTACCGCGGGAAATTCTGCTGGAACGGGTATGGGGCTACAGCCGTGATATCCGCACACGGACTTTGGATGTACATGTGCGGCGATTGCGTAAGAAACTGTTCCCGTACGGGGAAACCTACATTGAGACGATTTTCGGTATCGGCTACCGATTTCAGCGTTACCGCGAGCCACGGAACTTCAGCAGTTTCGTGCCGGAACTGATCGCCGTCTGATACATTTGGCAGCATGCGTGCTAGCCTGATCGCCGCCCTGATGTTCCTGCCGTCCGCCCTGGCCGCGGTGGCGCCGCCCGCGCAGACGGAACTGTTTGAGTCCGGCACGGGCGGCTATCACACCTACCGGATTCCGGCGCTGATTGCGACGCCGAAAGGCACACTGCTGGCGTTTTGCGAGGGGCGGAAGAACTCGCGCAGCGACTCGGGTGATATTGACCTGCTGGTGAGGCGCAGCACAGACGGGGGGCGCACATGGTCGGCGCAAACGGTGGTGGCCGATTTTGGCGAGGACACGATCGGAAACCCGGCGCCGGTGGTGGACCGGCGCACGGGCACTGTCTGGCTGCTGCTCACCTCCAACAAGGGCCACGAGCATCTGAAGGAGATCGTGGCGGGAACTGCCGGCGGCACGCGCACGGTATGGGTGTCACGCAGCAGCGATGACGGCATCCACTGGAGCGCACCGGTGGAGATCACGCGCGATGTGAAGCGCCCCGGGTGGACCTGGTACGCCACCGGGCCGGGGAACGGCATCCAGTTAAAAAGCGGACGTCTGGTGATCGCCTGCGACCATTATGCCGCCGGCTCCGAGGCGCGCCATTCTCATGTGATTTACAGCGATGATGGCGGAGCGAGTTGGAAGATCGGCGGGGTGGCGGGAATCAACACCAACGAAAGCGCCGTGGCCGAGATCTCCGGCGGACGGCTGCTGCTGAACATGCGCAGCCTGCATGGGAAGAACCGCCGCGCGATCGCCGAAAGCCGGGATGGCGGCCTTTCCTGGTCCGACGTGAAGCTGGACGAGGCGCTGATTGAGCCGGTCTGCCAGGCGAGCCTGATTCAGGGTGGAGGAAAACGGCTGTTGTTCTCCAATCCGGCCAGCACGAAGCGGGAGCGGATGACGGTGAAGCTGAGCCGCGATGAGGGGCGGACGTGGAACCAGGGCGTGGTGGTGCATGCGGGGCCGGCGGCGTACTCTTCGCTGGCGATGATCGGGAAGAGGACGGCCGGGCTGCTGTACGAGCGGGGAGAGAAGACGGCCTATGAACGCATCACGTTCGCCACGATCCGGCTTGCCCTGCTCGAAGGGAAGTGACAGCGGTCACAGACGGACGGCGGAGGAGGTTGGCACAATCGGATCATGATACCGAGGGAACACGGGGCATGGTCCATGATGATCCAGCCGTTCCTGTGCGCGGCGATTCTGGCGGGGGTGTGGCACTGGACGCTGCTGCCGGCGGCGGGGGCGGTGCTGGGAGCATTCCTACTTCGGGAGCCTCTGGTAGTGATGGGGCGGCAGCGCTTGGTGTGGACCACGCCACATGAGGAAACCGGCGCGGCACGGCGGTGGCTGGGCGGGCTATTGGGAGGACTGGCGGCGAGCGGAGGGCTGCTGGCGATGCGATGGCCGTGGCCGCTGCTGGCGCTATTTGGCGGGCTGGCAATGGCGCTTACGGCGCTGGCGGTGGTGCTGACGGTGAAGAACCGGCAGCGCTCCTGGTGGCTGCAGGTGCTGAGCGCGGCGGGACTTTCGGCATCCTGCTTCGCCGCCGCCCTTTCGGCATTGGGGACAATTCCGGACTGGTGCTGGTGGGTGTGGCTGGTGAGCACGATGCATGCGCTGGCCGGCATCCTGGTGGTTCATGCGCGGCTGGAGGCCCGCATCGCGGCCAAGACCAAGAAGGCAACGCCCCCGCGCTTCCGCCTGCCGGCGGCGGCCGCAGCGGCAATGCTTCTGACGGCCGCCATCGCCTGCGCGCTTCTCGAGCGAGCGATCCTGGCGGCGGCGCTGGCGCTTTCGGCCACCGTTCACGCATGGGGCATTTGGACGCTGTCCACCGCGAAATCAATGGCAACGCCGCTGATGAAGGTGGGGCTGCGGGCAATGACGCTTTCCATCGTGGTCTCCATCCTGATGGTGGCCGGACTTTGGAGGGAAGCGTAAGGGCGGGCTCGCAAGTTATCATAAACGCAGTGGCCTCACGCGGCGCCCGTTGCGTTTCCACGCTTGTTATCCTCATCGCCGGATACCGCCTGCCCGCGCTGGCAACGCCGTCCGAGTACGAAGGCAGGCCCGTTTCCGAAATTCGTTACGATCCGCCGTATCAGCCCGTGTCCGACGCGGAACTGAACCGGCTGGTGGGCATCGCTGCCGGCCAACCGCTTTCGCTGGCTGCTTTGCGCCAAGCCATCCAGCGCCTCTACTCCACGGGCCGGTACGATGAAATCCGGGCCGATGCGGCGCTATCGGAGACCGGCGCGGTAATCCTCACCTTCCAGACCGTGCAGAACTGGTTCATGTCGCGCATCTCAGTGGAAGGGGTGGAGGAGCCGCCCAACCGGGAACAATTGCTCAGTTCGACGAAGCTGGAGTTGGGCACGCGCTATAGCGAAGACCTGATGGTGGAGGCGATCCGCGGCCTGCGGCAGACCCTCACCGCCAACGGCTACCACACGCCGCGCATCCAGCCGCTGGTGGAACGCTATCCGGAATTCGATGAACTGCACATCCAGTTCCTGATCAACCCCGGCCCGCGCGCCTACTTCACGCGCCCGGTGATCACCGGCAATCTACGGCGGAGCGAAGGCGCCATCCTGCGCGACACGGCATGGAAGCGGTGGTGGGGACTGCTGGGATGGAAGCAGTTCACCGAAACGCGGCTGCAGCGGGGGCTTGACCGCATCCGCCGCGCCTATCTGAAGCGCGATTATCTGCTGACCAAGGTTGAGATGGAGGACCTGGCGATCGATCGCGAGGAGCGACTGGTGGAGCCGAGGCTGCACATCGAAGCCGGTCCGAGGGTACAGGTGCGCACCACCGGCACCAAGGTTTCCCAGGGCCGCTTGAAGGAGATGATTCCGGTCTACCAGGAGCAGTCAGTAGATCAGGATCTACTCATTGAAGGCATGCGGAAGCTTACCCAGCACTTCCAGTCCAAGGGCTATTTCGATACGCAGGTCAGTTTCCAACAGGAGCAGATCTCAGCCGATGAGCAATTGATCGAGTACGCCATCGACCGGGGGGAACGCTACAAACTGGTGCACCTGGAGATCAGCGGGAACCGCTATTTCGACGCGCTCACCGTGCGCGAGCGGATGGCGATACTGCCGGCCGGGAGATTTACCAACCGCGCCGGCCGTTTTTCCGAAGAACTTCTGGAGCGCGACAAGGGCGCCATTGAGGAGTTGTACCGGGCCAACGGCTTCCGCGATGTACGGGTAAGCTCGCGCGTGGAAAAGAATCACAAGGGAAAGCAGCAGGATATCGCCGTGTTTGTGGAGGTGGAGGAAGGCGAACAGTGGTTCGTCAACAGCCTGGACATTTCCGGAGTGGACCTCCGGCTGTACGAATATGTTCAGTCGATTCTGACTTCCACCGAGGGCCAGCCTTACAGCGCGTTCAGCGTGGCCACCGATCGCGATAACATACTGAATTTTTACTACGACAACGGATATCCGGACGCCTCAATGGAGATTACATCCACGCCTTCGGACGATCCGCGGCGGATGAACCTGCGCTACGCGGTGAGCGAGGGCCGCCGCCTGTTCGTAAAGGAGGTGGCCATCAACGGACTGGACACCACACGTCCCAGCCTGGTGTTTAACCGCATCAGCCTGGAGCCCAACTCGCCGATCTCTCTCACTTCGATGGTGTTCAGCCAGCGGCGGCTGTATGATTTGGGGATCTTCGCCAAAGTGGACATGGCCACGGAGAATCCGCTGGGGAATACTCGCGAGAAGCGTGTGCTGTTCCAGTTTGAAGAGGCCAGCCGTTACAGCTTCAACGCCGGTGTGGGCGCCGAGTTTGGGCGGTTTGGCGGCAGCGCCACCAGTTTGAGCGCGCCGGCGGGCGGGGCAGCCTTCACGCCACGCCTGTCACTGGGCATCAGCCGGCTGAACATGTTCGGCGTGGGCCATACGCTGGGGGCGCAGGGCCGGTTCTCCACTTATCAGAAGCGCGGGCTGCTTACCTATCTTGCGCCGCAGTTTAAGGGCAGGGACGACCTGAACCTGACGCTCACCGCGCTGTGGGACGATTCGCGCAACGTGCTGACGTTCGGGTCGAGGCGCATTGAAGGCGCGCTGCAGGTGGGCCAGCGACTGTCACGCGCCACCAGCGCGCAGTACCGGCTGATTTACCGCCGTGTATCCACCTCCGATGTGAAGATCGAGCCGGGATTGATCCCGCTGTTTTCGCAACCCGTCAGGGTGGGGCTGGTTTCGGCGACGCTGGTGAATGACCGGCGCGACGATCCCTTGAACGCCACGCGGGGCATGTATTATTCGGTGGATCTGGCCGTGGCGAACAGAGCCTTTCTTTCCGACCCTTCTTTCGGACGGCTGCTTGGCCGTAATTCGAGTTACCATCGGGTCTCGCGCGACTATGTGGTTTCGCGCAACACGACGTTCGGCTGGATTTACAACTACGGGAAGCCGCAGGTGCCGCTGCCGGAACGGTTCTTTGCCGGCGGAGCGGTATCGCACCGCGGCTTTCCGGAGAACCAGGCCGGTCCGCGTGACCTGGCGACGGGGTTTCCGCTTGGCGGCCGCGCGTTGCTGTTTAATCAGACGGAACTGCGTTTCCCACTTGCCGGGAATAACCTGGGCGGGGTGCTGTTTCACGACGCGGGCAACGTCTATTCGCGAATCCAGGATATGAACTTCCGCTACAAACAGCGGGACCTGACGGATTTTGACTATATGGTGCACGCGCTTGGCTTCGGCGTCCGCTACCGCACGCCGATCGGGCCGGTGCGCGTCGACCTGGCCTATGGGGCCAATTCGCCACGGTTCTTCGGCTACCGGGGCTCGCTGAACGATCTGCTGCAGGGTAACCTGGGCAGCCCGATTTCACAGCGCGTGAGCCGCTTCCAGTTCCACTTCAGCCTGGGGCAGGCGTTCTGATGAGGCGCCTCGCCATACTGCTATTGCTGGGGGCAGCGCAGCGCGCCGAGGTGATCGACCGTATCGCCGTGACGGTGGACGCAAAGGTGATCACCGAAAGCATGGTGCTGCAGCAGATCCGCATCTCCGCGTTTCAGGACGGCCGCGATCCACAGTACACGCCGGAGGCAAAACGTAGCGCCGCGGCGACGCTGGTTTCCCAGATGCTTCTGATCCAGGAAATGGACGACGCGCGTTACCCCGATCCGCCGATGGCCGATATCCTGGAGCAGGTGGAGAAACTGGTGCTGGATCGGTTCCATACCGCCGAGGCCTACCGCCAGGCGCTGGCGCGCTACCAGGTGGAAGGACAGGACTTCCTGCGGTTCCTGCAACAGCAGCAGCGGGCGTTCAACTTCATCGACGTGCGATTCCGCACCGGCCAGCAGGTGAGTTCCGAAGAGATCGCCGAATACTACGAGAAGACCTTCGCGCCGGACTGGCGCAAGCAGAATACCGGCCGGGATGTACCGGCTTTGGAGGAAGTGTCGCCGCGGATCGAGGAGTTGCTGATGGGCCGCAAAGTGGACGCGGCGACGGAAGAATGGCTGAAGGAGGCTCAATCTTCGGCCAGCATTCGCTATCGTGAGGAAGTGTTTCAGTGATGGGTGAACAATGAAAGTATGGCTCGCCGGAATTGGCCGCTTGGTCACCATCCTGCTGACGTTCGCCTTCCTGCTGCTGCTGACGGCGCTGGTGGTGCTGCGCACGGGCTGGTTCCGGGAGCAGGTGCGCGCGCGAATCGTCCAGGAAGTGGAAAAAGCCACCGGGGGGAAGACCTCGCTCGGTTCTTTCGCTTTTGATCCGGCCACGCTGGAAGTAACGGTGAAGGAGTTCGTGCTGCGGGGAAAAGAGCGCGAGGGTGAGCCGCCACTGGCGAGAGTGGAACAGATCCGGGCCGGATTCCGGATCACCTCGATCTTCCGGCGCAGCGGGCATCTGGCTTTGCTCGAAGTCAGCAAGCCGGCCATACGGATCGTCACTTTTCCGGACGGAACGAATAACATTCCGGGCCCTAAGATCAAGCGGGACGGCAAGTCAGTATTCGAGTTGTTCGTTTCCATCGCCGCGCGCCGCTTTCTGATGACTGACGGGTTCTTTGAATATGACCATCAACGGTTGCCGCTCAACCTGCGCGCGGAGAATCTGCGGATCGACTTCGGCTGGGACGCGCCGCGGCAGCGTTACCAGGGTGTGGTGGCGGCGCAGCCTTTCCATTTCAACTGGCCCAAAATCGCGCCGCTGACCTTCGACAGTGAAGTGCGGCTGGCGATGGAGAAGGACGGGCTGGTGTTTGAAAAGGCGGAATCGCGCAGCGGCCGTTCCAGGATCACTGCTACCGGAACACTGCGCGATTACCGGTCCCCCAAGGTGGATCTGGATGTGGACGGCGCCTTTGAAATGGCGGAGTATGTGAAACCGCTGCGGCTGCCGCTGAGCCCGGAGGGAACGGCGCGATTCCGCGGTAAGTTCACTTATTCTGAACGCCTGCTGTTGACGGGCACGCTCAGCGGCCAGGGCCTGGCGGTGCGGCAGCCTTCCTACGCCGTCGCGGGTGTGAACCTTACATCGAAGGTGCGGGTGGACAGCCACTCCGCGGTGCTGACGGGGATTGAGGGAACGGCATTGGACGGCCGGTTCCGGGGCGACGCCCGCGTGAGCGAGTGGCGCGACTTTGAGGTGAAGGGGCGCGTGGACGAGGTTTCGCTGGACCAGCTTCGGCAGGTGGAGAAGGTGACGAGGCCGGTAGCGTGGTCGGCGATGCTGAGCGGGCCGGTGGAGCTGGCGGGCAAGTTGACCGCGGGCGGAGTGAGTGATCTGTGGATTGACACGGATATCGAGTTACGCCCGAACCCGGGCAAGATACCGCTGCAGGGCACGCTACACGCCCGCTATGAGCAGCGAGGCGGAAACCTGAGCTTCCGCCCGTCGATCATCGAAACACCCCATACGAGGGCCGAGTTCAGCGGGCAGTTGCGGGACCGCATCCGCGTGCGAGTGGACTCGGCCGACCTTAACGATTTTCTTCCGGCGGCCGCGATGGCATCCGCAAGCGCCCCGGTGTCTCTGCCGGTGCAATTGGACGGAGGCGAGGCGCGCTTTGATGGCGTGGTCATCTCACCCATTGGCGGCATCACGCTTCAGGGCCAGGCCAACGTGACGAACCTTGTTTACGGCAAACGCAAGATCGAACGTGTGTCGGGCGATGTGAACGTCACGGCCACGGGGGTATCGGTGGCGAATCTCCGGGTTCAACAGGGCGGGGTGGAGGCGGCGGGGAACGTACACGTGGCGCTTGAAGGATGGCGCGCCGGCGACGCCAGCGCCATCGGTGGAACTGTCACATTGGCGCGCGCGCCGCTGGAGCAAATACTGAAGGAAGCCGGACGCGACTTGCCGCTGAAGGGCGACCTGACAGGTTCGGTGCAGCTTGCCGGAACGATCGCGAATCCGTCTCTGGACGCAAGTGTCCGCCTGAGGCGGGCCATCGTCGCCGGCGAGCCGTTTGAGTCCATCGCGCTCGATCTGAAATTCCAGCCGGGCCTGATTGAAGCGCGCAACGGCGTGGCGAGGAAGGCGGGCTCGGACATTCCTTTTCAGGCCATCTTCCGCCATCCGGCGGATGCGTTCGACCGTGGCAAGGTGGAATTCCAGGTAAACGCCAGGGACCAGAGCCTTGCGTCTTTCGAGGCAGTGCGCAGGCGGAAGCAGGGCGTGAGCGGAAGGGCGGATGTGCAGGCTTCCGGCATTCTGGAGATCCAGCCCGGCCGTGCCGTGGTGGACCGCCTGGATTCCAACATTGAGCTGAGGGGGTTGGCGATTGAGGGCAGGCCGCTGGGTTCGCTGCGTCTGAAAGCGGCAAGCGAGGGGCAGCGGCTGTTGGTGTCGGCTTCTGGTGATCTG
The DNA here is from genome assembly GCA_033762895.1 of Bryobacteraceae bacterium. Classification (GTDB taxonomy): domain Bacteria; phylum Acidobacteriota; class Terriglobia; order Bryobacterales; family Bryobacteraceae; genus CADEFT01. Next base: position 11,144 of record JANRLE010000083.1, read on the forward strand.
GCGGGTTCGCCATGGACAGGCGGAGGGGAGTGGCAGCTCACCGGAGATTCTCCCGGGCTGGGCCAGATCGACTTTGGAACACTGAGTTTCGCCAAGCTGCAGGAACTGGCGTCGGTGTTCCGCGCCGGCAGACCGATTCCCTTCGAAGGACAGGTAACGGGTACAGCGGTGATCAGCGGACCGATCCGGCGGCCGGAACAACTGCGCGCGCATGTCACGCTTACCGGTTTGGAGATGCGTCCGGTCAACGACACAAAGACATTGTCTGTGTCGGTAGTCCAGGAGCTTACTCTTCGAAACGACAGCCCGATTGTCTTCGATTATGGATCCAAGGGCCTGCAGGTGGTACAGGCAAAGCTGACGGGCAAGGAAACCAATCTGGAGCTGGGCGGCGGGATCGGAACGGAATCGGCTTCGCCCTGGAATCTGACGCTGCGCGGCGGATTAAACCTGGGCCTGTTCCAGAACTACGTAACGGGTTTGCGGACCACGGGCAGCGCAGTGGTGAACGCCACGGTACGAGGCTCGCTCGAAAACCTGCTGCTGGGCGGGCGCATGGAGATCAAGGACGCCAGCGTGTATCATCGCGATTTCACCAATGGCATCGACAAGGCGAACGGGCTGGTGACGTTCGACCGGAACCGCGCGCTGTTGCAGAACCTGACCGCGCAGACCGGCGGCGGCGATTTGAAGATGAGCGGCTTTGTGACTTTCGGCACGGCGGATACGCCGATGTCTTACCGGCTGAACACACGGGCGGAGCGGGTGCGCGTACGCTGGCCGGAAGGAGCAAGCACCACCGCCGACGGGAACCTGGCGCTGACGGGAACGGCGGCGCGCAGCCTGTTGTCCGGTACGGTGACGATCCTTCGATCCGGCTTCACGGCGCGCACCGACATCGGCGCGGCGCTGCTGGAGCCGGCCAAACCCGTGCAGACACCGACGGGAAACGCGCTGCTGCAGGGTATGCAGTTCGATGTGCGGGTAAACAGCGCGCCGAATCTGCAATTGGAAACGTCGTTGACTTCGGGCCTTGATGCAACGGTGGACATGCGCCTGCGCGGCAGTCCGCTGAAGCCGGTGGTGCTGGGGAATGTGGCGGTGAACCAGGGCGAGATCAATTTTTTCGGAACGCGCTACAACATCACCCGGGGCACGGTGTCGTTCTTTAACGCCGCGCGCATTGAGCCGGTGCTGGATCTTGACCTGGAAACCACGGTGCGCGCGGTCATCGTGAATATGAACGTGTCCGGTCCCATGGACAAACTGAACATCACTTACCGGTCCGACCCGCCATTGCAGACACAGGACATTATCGCCCTGCTGGCCGTGGGGCGGACGCCGGGGTCGTCAACGGTTGCGCCGCAATCGAATGTGGCAAGCACCGGCAATGGGATCTACGCCGGGACTGAAACGCTGCTGGGGCAGGCCCTGAGCGCGGGAGTTTCCAGCAGGCTGAACCGGTTTTTCGGAGTGAGCCGGGTAAAGATCGACCCGCAGTTGACAGGGCTCGAGAGCACGCCCCAGGCGCGGCTGACGATCGAACAGCAGATTTCGCGCGACATCACGCTGACGTATGTGACAAATCTCACCGGCGCGCTGCAGCAGTTGGTGCGCCTGCAATGGGACATCAGCCGCACATGGTCGGTTACGGCTACGCGGGACGAAAACGGCGTGATCGGCGCCGATATTCTTTACCGCAAACGATTCAAATGAAACTGCGCAAGCACGACGGCAAGCTGAAGATTGAGCACAGCATCCTGGACGGAGTAAGGGCGATGCTGGCGCGGCTGCTGGCGGACAACCCCGGCATCCGCAGCGTGATTCCCGGCGTGATCCGCATGGTGCGCGACGCCAGGGGGCCGGTGAAGGTGCGCATCACGGTGCCCACGCAGAACGGCTGGAAAGCGATAGCGCTGAGCGACGGCGCGCGCCAGGAACTGTTCATCTCCACCGCGATGAGCAGGGAGGATCTGGAGAAGGCGCTTGATCGGGCGGCGTCCGGGCGGCCTTAATCGCCGCTGTCCATGGGAGGCTCGGCTTCCAGTTTTTCAAACACGCGCTTCATGGCGTCGAGCGGCGGCCCCATATCCGGGTCTTCCTTCAGTTCGAGCATGAGCGGATACTGCTGCTGGCGCGAGCGGAATAAGTGCATGGTGCGCTGCCAGTCGACGCTGCCTCCGCCCTTGAGATAGGGATAGAGGTGCGTATCCTGCACGCCGTTGTTGTCATGCACGTGCGTCGAGCGGATGCGGTCGCGCATGATGTGATAGGCGGCTTCCACGCCTTCATTCATGTTGGCGTGGCCGGTATCGAGGCAAAAGCCCAGATCGAGGTGGGTGATCTCGAGGAAATGTACCAGACGCTCGGCGCTTGACAGGTGATTGGGAATGTTCTCGAGCAGTATCTCCACGCCGCGCTGTTTGGCGAAGATGCGCAGTTCCTCCAGGGCGTTGAAGGCGGCGTCCACTTTGCGCAGGTCGTATTCCTCTCCGCCGACGCCGATGTGCTGAATCAGGTAGCGGAATGGAAAGTACTCGGCCACTTCGATGGCGCGTTTGATTTCGTCCACCATCTGGACCCGCTTGGATTTCACCTGTTCGGTAATGGTAAGCACAGCATTGGGGCCGCTTCTTCCCCAGCAATCGTCGTTATACATGGGCGAATGCAGCGAATGCACGCGCATGGGCGAATCCTTGAGCCAGTGGCCCAGTTCCTGGATCTGGGCCTTGTTCTGGTAGTCAAGGTGCTGGCGGGCGCAAAAGATTTCCACCGCCGAAATTCCGGAATCCCAGATGCGGTCAAGCCACGCCGTTGTGAGGCGATGGTTCACAATAAAATGCGTCGAGATGGCATGCAACATGCGCCAAGTCTTCCCCTTTTGCCGTTACGCGTTTGTCAATAACCCGCGGCCTTGCCGTGGGCGCGGCGGTCTGTGCCGCCTTGCCACCATTCCTCTTCGCGGACGATGGCTTCCACCAGCGCCACTGACCGCATGGAGTCAACGGTGTGGCCCTTCCGCTTGAGGATGTCGATGGTGTCGGGAGAAAAACCGCTCTCCAGCATCAGCTTGTCGGGCATCCACTGGTGATGGAACCGCGGAGCGTCAATCGCTTCCTGGGCGTTCAAGCCAAAGTCAATCACGTTGAGGATTACCTGAAGCACCCCATTAATGATACGCGATCCACCGGGGGCGCCGGCCACCATGAAGAGCTTATCGTCCTTGAGCACAATGGTCGGAGTCATGGAGGACAACGGCCGTTTGCCTGGTTGAATCGCGTTCGCTTCGCCCTGCACCAGTCCGAAGAGATTCGCCTCGCCGGGCTTGGCGGAGAAATCGTCCATCTCGTTGTTCAGAAGAAAACCCAGACCGGGGACGGTGACGCCGCAGCCATAGCTGCCATTCAGCGTGTAAGTCATGGCCACGGCGTTTCCCTGGGCGTCGACGATGGAAAAGTGAGTGGTCTCGCCACTTTCGAGGGCTGTCGCTTTGCCGGGGCTGATTTCCCGCGAATTGGAGGCTCGCGCAGGGTCGATGGTGGACCGCAGCCTGGCGATGTAGCTTTTGTTGAGGAGGCCCGAGACCGGAACCTTGTAGTAATCCGGGTCCGCCATGTGCTCTGACCGGTCCGCATAGAAGCGCCGCATCGCCTCGGCGACGTAGTGAATCGCCGCGGCCGATCCAAGTCCATGCTTTTCGTAACCCGACCCTTCAAGCATGCCCATCATCTGCAGGAGGCCGATGCCGCCGGAACTGGGTGGCGGCGCCGTTACGATCCCATATCCCTTGTAAGAACCTGTGAGCGGCTTACGTTCGGCGGTGCGGTAGGCCTTTAAGTCGTCGATGGTGATCAGGCCGCCGTTGGCCGCCATCTCCTGAGCAAACCGCTTCGCCGTGGCGCCTTCGTAAAAGTCCCTGGCCCCGTGCCGTGCGATTCTGGCCAGCGTGCGGGCCAATTCGGGTTGAACCAGCCTGTCGCCCGCCTGATACGGCCGGCCGCCGCGAAGAAAGATGCGGTTGGATTCGGGGAACTGGCCAAGCAGCCGGGAGGTGGACTCAAGTGATTCGGCCAGCGCGTAGGAGACTTCGAACCCACCGGCCAAGCGGAGGGCGGGAGCAAGTAATTCCGCCCATTTCCTCGAACCATGCTTGCGATGCGCGGTCTCGAGGCCATGCACGGTGCCAGGCACGCCGGGCGCCCGCCAGCCGACCAATGAGTCGCGTGTCAGCTTGCCTTCGGCGTCGAGGTACATATCGCGCGAGGCCTTGGCCGGCGCGCGTTCACGGAAATCGAAGAAGACCGACTCGCCGTTGGCTTTGCGCAACAGCAGGAATCCGCCTCCACCGAGGTTGCCGGCCGTGGGATGGGTGACGGCGAGGGCGAAGGCCACGGCCACGGCGGCATCGACGGCATTGCCGCCTTTTCTCAGCACCTCGACGCCGGCATCGGCGGCATGCGGTTCCTGGGCCACCACCATGGCGTGGCGTTCGCGAACGGGGTGGCGGGCCCAGGCGAGGGAAGTGGAAAGGCAGACCGCGAGCGCAATCGCGAAACGGGACATCCGTTCGATTTTAGCTACTTCGGCGGCGCGTAGGGGATTTCCCTGGGGCCGCCTTCCATGCCATAGATGGTGACGGAGCGCCGTTGAGGCGGCGGATCGTCCTGGCGGGCGGGCGGAAACCGAGGCAGGGCGGCCGTCCTTTTCCTGGCGATGGATGAGACGGTCTCCGGGTCCAGCGAGAGGCTGAAACGGACACCGTTATCCTGTTTTTCGACGGTGAGGTTCTGTGCAATCAGGTCGAGGTCCGGATCGGGCGCGCTATTGCCGAACTGGCTGCGCGCGGCTGCATAAAGCAGCATCAGCCGATCGGCGGCTTTGGGAGAAGTGGTGTCGAGCGACAGATCCAGATTCAGCCGGTCGCTCAGGCTGATGACCAATGCGAACCGGCTGACGTCCCTGGCGACATCTGCCGCCGAAGCATGCGGCCCAGCCATGGCGGACGGGAACATGGCCGGCACTCCGGCGATCCACAGATCGCCCGCAGACGCCAGCCTCCGCGAATATGCGGCCAGTGGATGCGCCGGAGTGGCGCCGGTCCGCAGCCGCCGCCGCGCCCCGGCAACGGCAAGAGGTTCACCGATGAGCAGGGCGTTGGCGCCGTCAATGGCGGTGTTGGTCTGCAACACTTGCGCCCAAAGGGGATTTTGGAAGCGGCCCACCAGCATCACCAGGGGCTGCGAGTTTTTCCGCGACGGATCAAGAGAGACCCACACTTCGTCCAGGTCCGCCAGCAGGGGCCCGAACAGGTCCCAACCGGCGGCGGTGGATGCCCCAGCCCACTCCTGGGCGGCGCGCCTGCCGGCTTGGGAGGCTCGCAACGACTTCACGTTGATGCCAGCCGCCAGGCCCGCCTCCGGAGCGAAGAAGCCGGTTCTCGAACCGGAGGAAGCCAACTGAATCGGCGTCACGGAACGTGCGGGCTTGGGTGCGGTCTGCGCAAAGCCAAGGCCGGTGACGGCCAACAGGATGAAGAATCGCATCACGGTTTGAGAACCCCCGTCCCGATTGTGCGGGGAAAAGCGGGTCCGTTCAATCGGGTGAAGGCCCGAGGATTGGCCGGCGGATGTTAGAATCGGACCGTCATGCGGACCCTCGCGCCCAGCACGCGAATTCTTCTCGGTTTCACCTGTTTCCTCGCACAGGCCGAAACCAGGAGCGCACAACAGATACTTGAGGCGCGGTGCGTTGCCTGTCACGGCAGCACGCGGATGTCGGATCTGGACTTGCGGTCGCGGGAAGCGGCATTGAAGGGCGGCAAACGAGGCCCGGCGCTGGTCGCGGGAAACGCGGCCGGCAGTCTGCTATTCCAGGCAATCCAGCGGACGGGCGAATTGAAGATGCCGCCAGGCCGGGAGGCGCTGACGGCGGGTGAAATTGAGGCGCTCAGGACGTGGATCGACACCGGAGCGAAGTGGGACACGGCGATTGCCGCGGGGCCGGCGGCGCCCGCATGGTGGTCGTTCCGCAAACCGGCGCGCCCTGCCACGCCGCGGGTGAAATCGGCGGAATGGGTCCGAAATCCGGTGGATGCGTTTATCCTGGCGAAACTGGAACAGCAGGGACTGAACCCGGCCCGGCCGGCGGACCGGCGCACGTTGGCGCGCCGCGCCTACTTTGATCTGCACGGTCTGCCGCCGGCGCCGGAACAAGTGGATGAGTTTGTGAACGATACATCCGGGGATGCTTACCGGAAGCTGATTGACCGGCTGCTGGAGTCGCCGCGCTATGGCGAACGGTGGGGGCGCTACTGGCTTGACCTGATGCGCTATGCCGACACATCGGGGTTTGAAACCGATCACTTCTTCGTATCCGCGTGGCGCTACCGGGACTATGTCATCCAGTCATTGAACGAGGACAAACCGTACGATACGTTTGTGCGGGAGCAGGTGGCAGCCGATGAGTTGTGGCCGATGAGCGTAGACCTGGAAGGCACGATGAAGCTTCCCGGGGAAAAAGAAAGGAATCTCTACCGCCGCATTGGCACCAGCCTGTTTACGCTGGGTTCGTTCCCCATCGAGTACACATACTATGGCGAGCAGTACCGGGCGGAGTGGCAGGGAGAAGCCGTCGATACGATCGGCGGGGCGTTTCTGGGCCTGACGATGGGCTGCGCGCGCTGCCACGACCACAAGTTCGACCCGATAACGCAGCGCGACTACTACCGGCTGACCGCGCTGTTCGCCGGTAGTGTGGAACGCGAGATTCCGCTGGGTAGCCTGTTCGACGTGCAAACGGCCACGCGCAGCTTTCCTCTGCTGGCGCAGGCGGAGGCGATGAAGCAGATGACGCGCGGAACCAAGGGGACCGAGCAGGAGCGGGCGGCGGCGCTGCGGCGGCTGGGTGAGGCCTACCTGCGCGCGCCGGCGCGGCCGCCAACGGCCATCGTGCTGGCCCATGATGAGATTGTTCCGGACACGCACATCCTGTTAAAGGGCGACTTCAAGGCGAAGGGCGAGCGGGTGGAGCCGGGATTTCCGGAGGCATTGAACCCCGGGCCGCCGATTGAAGAGCCGAAGGGAGTGCTCTTTGTGCCGCGGCGGCGCAAGGCGCTGGCATTGTGGCTGACGTCGCCGGAACAGCCACTGCTGGCGCGGGTGATGGTGAATCGCATCTGGCAGGGACATTTCGGAGAAGGCATCGTCAGGTCGCCGAATGACTTCGGGCGGCAGGGCGAGGCGCCGACGCATCCCGAGTTATTAGACTGGCTGGCGGTGGAGTTCGCAGAACGCGGCTGGAGCATCAAGCAGATGCACCGGCTGATCATGCTCTCCAATACCTACCAGCTTTCGAGTGTTGCCGGCGAAGAGAATCAACGCAAGGATCCTGAGAACCGCTACGTCAGCCGTATGAACCGGCTGCGCCTGGACGGCGACGCGATCCGGGATTCGGTTCTGGCTGTCGCGGGCACGTTGAATCTGAAGATGGGCGGCGTGGGCATCATTCCTCCGCTGTCGAAAGAGGAGATGCAGGCGGCGCGCATGCCACAGCTTTGGCCCGCCCATCCGAATCCGGAAGAACACAACCGGCGCAGCGTCTATCTGCAGATGAAGCGCTCACTGACTCTGCCGATGCTGCAGATCTTCGATGCGCCGGATACGGCGGCAAGCTGCCCGCGCCGGGAGCGATCGACGGTGGCGCCGCAAGCGCTGGCGCTGATGAACAGCGAGTTCGCCTCACGGCAGGCGGAACGGTTCGCGGCGCGAGTGGAAAAATCGGCGGGCGGCGATCCGGAAGCCCTGGTGGATGCGGCCTGGCGGCTGGCTTTGGGGAGAGCGCCGGCGGCGGCCGAACGCCAGACGGCGCGCGAATATCTGAAGCGCAACAACCTGCACCGGCTGTGCCTGATGTTATTCAACCTCAATGAGTTCTTATATGTTGACTGAATCGCGGCGCAAATTCCTGCAGACCTCCGGACTGGGCCTGGGCTGGCTGGCGGCGATGGACCTGACGGGGCAGCCGGCGGCGCCGCGGGCGGCGGCCAAGCGCGTGATTTCGCTCTTCATGCAGGGCGGTCCCAGCCATGTGGACACATTCGATCCGAAACCGCTGTTGAACGAACTGCATGGAAAGCATCCGCCAGCCAGCTTCGGCGACGCGGATTTTCAGAACGGCAAGTTCAAGGACTCCATCGTGCTTGGCTCGGCGCGCAAGTTCAGCAGGCATGGCCAGTCCGGACTGGAGGTTTCGGACCTTCTGCCGTATATCGCCACCAAGGCGGATGATCTGGCGGTGATACGGTCCTGCTATCACGAGGGGTTCACGCATTCGCAGGCGCAGTTCCTGATCAACAACGGGTTTGCGCGCATCGGGCGGCCGAGCCTGGGATCGTGGATTCTGTATGGGCTGGGGACGGAAAACCAGAACCTGCCGGGGTTTGTGGTGTTGCTGGAGGGTGGCGTGCGGTCGGGTCCGGCGGTGTATGGACAGGGCTTTCTGCCGGCCGCCTACCAGGGCACCACCTTCCGTCCCGGGCGCAACCCGATCCTCAATCTCAGTTCGGCGGCGGGGCTGAAGCAGGACGAACAGCGGGACATGCTGGACACGCTGAAGAGTCTGAATGAGCAGCACCTGGCGGCGAGGGGCGGCGATTCGGAACTGGCGGCCAGGATCGCATCCTATGAACTGGCGTTCCGCATGCAGATGTCGGCGCCGGAGGCCACCGATATCGGCAGCGAATCGGAGGCGACGAGGAGACTGTATGGACTTGACGATCCGGTGAGCGCCGATTTCGGAGGCCGGTGTCTGCTTGCGCGGCGGCTGGTGGAGCGCGGCGTGCGTTTCGTGCAGGTGTGGTCCGGCAACGGCATGAACGCCACGGACTGGGATGGGCACATCGCCTGCGACAGGAATCATCAGGCGAAGGCGGCGCAGACGGACAAGGCGGTGGCCGGCCTGTTGACGGACTTGAAGTCGCGCGGGCTGCTGGATTCGACGCTGGTGATCTGGGGTGGCGAGTTCGGGCGGACGCCAACGTCGGACGGCGGGGAAAACGGCGCGGAAGGACGCGACCACAATCCCTACGGTTTCAGCATCTGGATGGCGGGCGGAGGCGTGCGGGGCGGCAAAGCGATCGGCACTACCGATGAGTTGGGCCTGCGCGCGGTGGGCGACCGTGTACACCTGCACGACCTGCATGCCACGATTCTGGGGCTGATGGGACTGGATCATCTCAAGTTGACTTACCGTTACATGGGGCGCGATTTCCGGCTGACGGATGTGGGCGGCGGGACGGCATTGATGGACAAGTTGATTCAGGGCTGATCCAGGACGTCCCGTTCAAAGATAAGATAGTGGCAATGCCGAAAGTGACCACCGCGCTTTTCGCGCTCGCCCTGCCTATGGCCGCGGCCGACCTCTACACCGGCCACGTCCGTCCGCTGCTGCAGAACCATTGCCTGGGCTGTCACTCGGGCTCTTCCGCGCAGGGCAAGCTGGACCTGTCCACGGCCGAAGGAGTAAAGGGCGCCGTGAGCGCGGGCAGACCGGGTGAGAGCCGTCTGTACCTGGCCATCACGCATCAGGGGAAAGCGAAAATGCCGCTGGGCAAGGCGAAGCTGCCCTCTGAGGCGATTGCCAAAGTTGCGGAGTGGATTACCGCGGGGGCTCCGGTGAACGCCAGGCACTGGGCTTTTGAAAAGCCGGAGCGTCCCGCCGTGCCTGCCGGGGAGGCAAACCCGATCGACGCGTTCCTGGCTGTGGAACATCAGGCGCGGGGGCTCACCGCCACCGCCCCGGCCGACCGGCGCACGCTTGCGCGGCGGCTGTACCTGGATCTGACCGGGCTACCCCCAACGCCGGACGAGACTCGCACGTTTCTTGCCGAGACCTACGAACGCTCCGTCGACCGGCTGCTGGCGAGTCCGCGCTACGGCGAACGCTGGGGGCGGCACTGGATGGACGTGTGGCGCTATTCGGATTGGTCCGGCTATCGCAAGGCCAACGAAGTGCGCAACAGCCAGCCGCATATCTGGCAGTGGCGGGACTGGATTGTGGAGTCTCTGAACGAAGACAAACCCTATGACCGTATGATCGTGGAGATGCTGGCGGGCGACGAGATGGCGCCAACGGATCCGAAAGTGTTGAGGGCAACCGGATACCTGGTGCGCAACTACAATCGCTATGACCGCGATGGCTGGATGCAGAACGCCGTCGATCACACGGCGATGGCGTTTTTGGGACTGACGGTGAAGTGCGCGCGCTGCCACGACCACAAGTACGATCCCATCTCGCAGCGCGATTATTATCAGTTCCGCGCGTTCTTTGAACCATACAACGTCCGCACCGACCGCGTGCCAGGGGAACCGGACACCGCCAAGGCCGGCCTGCCCCGCGCCTTTGATGCCAAGCCCGATCAGCCAACCTATCTGTATGTGAACGGCGACGTGGCGAATCCCGATAAATCGGCGCCGCTTGCACCGGCCATCCCCGGCGTGCTGGGCAGGATCGAAGCCGTGGAACCGGTGGCCCTTCCGCTGGAGGCGCGCTACCCCGACATCCGCGATTTTGTACACCGCGATCTGCTGGCGGCCGCGCGGGCCGAAGTGGAGAAGGGGGAATCGCCCGCCGCCAGCCAGGCTCGCCTGAAGGCGCTGGAGGCGCGCATCGCCGCGGACAAGGCGAAGTATGCCAATGCGCCCGATGCGGCCGACCTCGCGGTGACGGCGCGCAAACTGGAACGTCACGCCCATGTGCTGAAGGCGGAAGCGGACCTGCGGCGCGCGCAAGAGAAGTTATCGGACGCGCTGAAGGCCACCAAACCCGACGGCGAAGTGGACGAAAAGAAAATCGCCGCGGCGAAGGCGGAGGTGGACAAGGCACAGACGGCGCTGGGCAGGAAACTGGAAAGCTACACGCCAATCGGAGAAATTCATCCGGAATCTTCCACCGGCCGCAGGCTGGCGTTGGCGCGGTGGATTACCAGCGTTGGCAATCCGCTCACCGCCCGTGTTGCGGTGAACCATATCTGGATGCGTCACTTCGGGACGCCGCTGGTTCCCACGGTCTTCGATTTCGGCCAGTACGGACAGGCGCCCACGCATCCGGCGCTGCTTGACTGGCTGGCCACCGAACTGATGGCGCGCAACTGGAGCATGAAGGCGATCCACCGGCTGATTGTGACCAGCAAGGCATATCAGATGGCGTCATCCGGTTCGGAAACGAACGGGAAGATCGATCCGGACAACCGGTATCTGTGGCGCATGAACGCGCGGCGGATGGAATCGGAAGCCGTGCGGGATTCCCTGCTGCACATTGCGGGACAGTTGGATCCGGCCACGGGCGGACCGGAGATCGAAGAGTCGCAGGAGCAGGACTCCAGGCGGCGCAGCCTGTACCTGCGCCACGTGCCTGACCTTCGCCCGGAGTTTCTCAGCCAATTCGATGCGGCCGATCCGAACGAATGTTACCGCCGCAATGAGAGCGTGGCGCCGCAGCAGGCGCTTTCTCTGGCCAACAGCCGCATTTCGCTGGAGCAGTCCCGCCTGCTGGCGCGCCGCCTGCCGGAGCAGGACTTCATCGGCCAGGCGTTTGAAACCGTGTTGAACCGCCCGCCCGCGCCGGATGAACGGGACGCGGCGGCGACGTTCCTGGCCGGACAGGAAAAACTGCTAAGCACACCTGAAACTCTGAAACTGTTTGAAACCGGCATCGCTTCCAACGTGAAGCCGGCCGCGGGCGCGGCGCAACGGGCCAGAGAGAACCTGGTGCACGTGCTCTTTAACCTCAACGAATTCGTCACCATCCGCTGAACCGCCATGCCACACCCGATCCTTCGACGCACCTTTCTCACCAGCACCGGTCTGGGCTTCACAGGCCTGGCGCTGGACGCGATGTTCCATCGCCAGCCCGACGGCAAGCCTCACTTCGAGCCGAAGGCGAAGCGCGTAATCTGGCTCTTCATGATCGGCGGCGCCAGCCAGATGGAGACCTTCGATCCCAAGCCCGCGCTGAATCAGTACGCCGGCAAGACCATCGATGAGACGCCGTATAAGGATACGCTGGAGAGCCCGCTCGTCAAGAAGAACCTGCGTGAGGTGATCGCCGGGCTTCATAAGGTGCATCCGTCGATTTATCCGCTGCAGGTTGGATACGCCAGGCGCGGAAAAAGCGGGGTCGAAGTCTCCGACTGGTTCCCCCATGTGGGCGAATGCATCGACGACATCGCCGTGGTGCGCTCCATGTGGACCACCGATAACAACCATGGGGCGCAGCTTCAGTTCCACACCGGGCGCCATGTGCTGGAGGGCCAGTTTCCCACCATCGGCGCATGGATTCACTACGGGTTGGGAGCGCTGAATGACAACCTGCCGCAGTTCGTCGTGCTGGGCGAGCCGATCGATTCCTGTTGCGGCGGTCCGTGGGCGCATGGGGCTTCCTATCTGGGGCCGGAACATGATGGGGTGCGGTTGCGGGTGGATGCGAAGAATCCGCTGCCGTTTGCTTCGCCGGGTCCGGAGGTCTACCAGGAAGAACAGGAGCGGGAGTTTGCTCTGATCGACAAACTGAACCGGATGTCGCAAATCCGGTACCCCGAGGATCCGGCGCTGCGCGCGCGCATCAAGTCGTATGAACTGGCGTTCCGGATGCAGACGGCGGTGCCTGAAGTGATGCGGCTGGACAAGGAATCGGCGGCGACCCGCGCAATGTACGGATTGGATCAGGAGGTAACCCGCCCGTTCGGCGAGATCTGTCTTTCGGCGCGAAGGATGGCGGAGCAGGGCGTGCGGTTCGTACAGATCTTCCACGGCGCGGGCGGGGCGGGGGCATGGGACGCGCATTCCAATCTCAAAACCGGGCATACGAAGCTTTGCCAGCAGACGGACAAGCCGATCGCCGGACTGCTGAAGGACCTGAAGCAGCGCGGACTGCTGGAGGACACGCTGGTGGTGTGGTGCACGGAGTTCGGCCGCACGCCGGGTGCGCAGAACAGCAACGGGCGCGATCATCATCCGTATGGATTTTCCGTATGGCTGGCCGGTGGCGGGATCAAGGGCGGAATGACGCACGGCGCCACCGATGAACTCGGGTTTCACGCCGTGGAGAATCGCCATTATGTGACGGATCTGCACGCGACGGTGCTGCACCAGCTTGGGTTGGATCCGCGGCGCCTGGAGGTGCCGGGGCGCAAGAGGATTGAGTTGGACTATGGCAAACCGATCCGGGAGATCATCGCCTGATGAAGCACTGGATCCTGCTGCCGCTTCTGGCCGCGCAGCTACCGGCGCAAGTCACGGTACTGAAGGCCGAGCGGCTGTTTGACGGCAAGTCCGATACGCTTTCGAAACCCGGGCTGGTGGTGGTGAGGGGAGGCCACATTGAGGCCGTGGGCGCCGCAGCGGAGATCCCGGCCAATGCCAGAGTGATCGACCTTGGCGATGCGACGCTGCTGCCGGGTTTCATGGACGCGCATACGCATTTGCGAGGCATGCCGCCAGGGGATTCGACGGCGCGGCAGCTTTCCGGCCTTACTGAAACACTGCCCGAGCGGACGCTTTCGGCCGTACCGATGGCGCGGGTGACGCTGCGGGCGGGCTTCACGACCATACGCGATTTGGGCGGCTCGGAGTTCGTCAACATCGGATTGCGGGAGGCGATCCGGAAAGGCTTCATCGAAGGCCCGCGCATGCTGACGGTGGCAAGCGCCATCGGCACCACCGGCGGCCGTTGCGACAGCACCAACGGATACCGGTTCGGCGTACTGGCGCCGGGAATGGAAAACCCGGCCGTTGGCAACGGACCGGACGCGATGCGGGCGGCCGTGCGATGGAACGTGAAGTACGGCGCCGATGTCATCAAGGTATGCGCCACGGGCGGTGTGATGTCGCTGAACGACGACGTCGAATCTCCGCAACTCACTGCGGAGGAATTGAACGCGCTGGTGGACCAGGCGCACTCCATGCGGCGCAAGGCAGCGGCGCACGCGCACGGCGCCGAAGGGGCGAAACGCGCCATCCGCGCCGGCATCGATTCGATTGAGCACGGTTCGTTCCTGGACGAGGAGGGCCTCAAGCTGATGATCCAGAAGGGCACCTACTACGTCCCGACGCTGATGGCCTATGAAGGAGTGAAGGAGGGCATCGCCGGAGGACGGCTGGATCCGCGCGTGGTGAGGAAGGGGAAGCTGGCGCTCGATTCGATCGGCTTTACCGTGCGGCGCGCCATCGGCATGGGCGTGCGCATCGCCTTTGGAACCGACGCCGGCGTCTATCCGCACGGACGCAACGCAGGTGAATTCCGGCTGCTGGTGGAGCACGGCATGAAACCCATCGATGCGTTGAAGGCGGCCACCAGCGTGGATGCGGAACTGTTCGGCATCGCCGACCGGCTGGGGACGCTCAGCGCCGGCAAGATCGCCGATATCATCGCGGTGCCGGGGGATCCGGTGGCGGACATCCGCCAGACGGAACGGGTCTCCTTTGTAATGAAGGAAGGCGTCGTTCACTTTCAGAAGTAAGAAACTACGGCAACAGGGACGGGATGCGGTCGCCGCCATAGAGGAACCAGACCGCGCCTTCAGTGACGTCCGGATGGCCGATGATCACCTCCCAAACCACTTCGGCGGGCGAGGTATGCGTGAATTCGCGGATGCGCGACCAGTTGGCCGCTTCGTGGAAAACTTTCCAATCGGTGCGCTGCCAGGCTACCGAAGGCGCCATCGCCGAGCCGTAGTGCGCCAGCACATTGCCGGTCC
>JANRLE010000084.1:0-4946 GCA_033762895.1 Bryobacteraceae bacterium
CCACCGCGCGCCGCATCAACCCCGGCACGTCATGCACGTCATTCCGAAGCTCTTCCAGCGCCAGCCCGCGCGCGGCTTCGTCCAGATCGCCGAACTGCGCCCGCAGCAACTCCGCGGCCACCACCACGGCCACCGGCAGCCGGTCCCACCGGGCGGCCAATTCCAGCAGCGCGGCGCGATGGCGATCCACATCGGCCGCCTCCAGCCAGATGCGGAACACCCGTTCGGCTTCGTCTTCGGAAAACGGCTTCACCTCCAGGGCGTGTTGCGGCGACACGAACGGCCAGCGCAACTGCCGCGAGGTGAACAACACGGATGCCGGCGCGCCGGGCGCCAACTCCCGCACGCCGGCCTTCCACACGTCATCCAACACCACCAGCGTGCGCTTCTGCTCCAGCGCCGCCCGCACGGTAGCGACGGCCTGTCCGGGCGCCAGTCCACGCACGTCCACGCCGATCTGCCCGGCGATGTCGGACGCCGCCTCCGATACCGGACGCTGGCCGCAGGTGACAAACACCGCACGGTCAAACCGGCCGCGCCACTGCCACAGGAACTTCAATCCGATGGTGGACTTGCCGGCGCCGGGCGCGCCATGCAGCAGGAAGACGCCGTCGCGTTCCACTAATTCGGAGTAGAGGCGGTCCAGATACTCGCCGCGGCCGGCGAAACCTTCGGGCTCGCGGGTGACGGGGCGGGGCGCGCCGGGTTTGACGGGAGCGATCTTGTCCCGGTGGCGGCGCATGGCGGCCACTACTTCGCCGATGGCTGCTTCGGAATCCTTCGTTGCGTCGGTGTGAACCTTGGGTTTGAGCAGTGGGGGGATGGGCGCGGGGCGCAGTTTTACGATGCCCAGATGCGTGACGGACTCCGCCACTTCACGATGCAGGGCAGCTTCCCATTCCAATCGCGTCCATTGGGATCTGGCTGCTTCCGGTGACCAGATCAGCAGTACGAACCCGGCCTCGGCCAGCCCTTCGTTGATCTTGTGTATGAAGCTTTCCGCGTAGTCGACGTCCACTTCGCACAGCCAGGGTGTGAACCCGTCCGCCGTCAACGCAGCGGCCAGCTTGCCGACGAACTCCCCGTCCTTCGTGCTGTGGGAAAGAAATACTTTCATCAGGCGGCGACTTACAGCGTATCACGCCGCAGGCATTCCGCTTTGGCCGGAGGGCTCACTCGAACAGTGTCTATGGATGCGGATTGACCTAAGCGAGCGCGGGCGCCGGAGGAGTCTGCTATCTCCGCACGGCTTACCGGAAACAAGGGTCACCCGCATCGCTCAAGACGCCCTCGATGATGTGAATCGGCACGTCTGTCGGAATAATTCTGGCCAGGCGGAGACCGGCTGCGTAGAAGAGTGATTCGTATTCGGCAGGCGTCCGCTCCCGGCCTCCGATCAGGAGCATCTGCAGGTCTTGCATCTTACCGGCTGACGGCGCATTACCGGGCGGCAGCGCCTCCTGCAACACCAGAATTCGCGAGTGCGGTCCCATCGCACGGCGAATGTTCGATAAGACGCGCACCGAATGTTCGTCATCCCAGTCATGCAGGATGTTCTTGAGCAGATACCCGTCGGCGCCGCCGGGCACAAAGTGAAACATGTCACCCGGGATGATTTCACACCTCTGCGAAATTCCATGGCCCGTGAGAAAACGGTGTGCGCCGGCGGTTACGTGCGGCAGATCGAACAGAATGCCGCGAATGGCCGGATATCTTTCGAGAATGTTGGCCAGCAGAAGCCCATGCCCGCCGGCGATGTCGGCCACCGTGTGGAAGCCCGAGAAATCGTAGGCCTTCAGGATGGCGGGCCCCTCCAGCGCCGAGAACTCCGTCATCATTTCATCGAACATCCGGGCCCGGTCAGGGTGGCTGGAGAAATATTCGAAAACACCCTGACCGGTGGCATGGTTCCACGTGGTCTCTCCCGTGCGGACGGTGTGCATGAAACTCGCCCACACCTGGTAATGCCAAGGCTCTCCGATGGCGATGGCGGTTGCTCGTAGTGAGCCGGCGCCGGAAGTCAGCAGGCGGGCTTTCACGGTCAGACCAAAACGGCCCGTCCCATCTTCGGCGAAGATGCCCCGGCTCGACAGTGCGCGCAGCACCCGGTAAAGCGATTCGGGATGCGCGCCTGCCTGTTGAGCCAGTTCCGCCGTGGTTTTCGGGCCGTCGTTCAGGAGATCGGCGATTCCCAGCTTCGCCGCCGCATAGATCGCGCTGGTCAGCCACAGGCCACCGGTGATCATTTGAAGCATCTCCATCGCCTCGGAATTGCCGGACATAGTCAGCTCCTTTCACGGCCCAGAATAGCCGCTTATTCATCGAGCGGTTCGTTAACCAATCGCTTGCCGCTGTGTGTTCCGATGGCGGGCGGCCCCAACGGCGTCCCGTCCGGAGAGTATGCCTGCGCTGAGAAGCGGCCTGACCACTCGTCGCCGAAATCGTTCAATTGGATCGTCGTCCTCACCTTGATTGTCGCCGCGTGATCTCCGGTGGGAGTGAAGCTGAAGAAGACGAAGGTCAGTGCAAACCGGCCTTTGCCGAGCGGATACCATTCGCCGTGCCCGGCGCTGGTGAGTGCCTGCGGTTGCGTGTTGCGGTCGATGAAGCGGCCGTCGGAAGCGTAGGTGTGCAACGCGCGAAACCTCAGGGGAACTCCCGGCGGGGCATTCTCGGTGATCTGCGTGCTGACCATCCAGGTGCCGGCAACAGTGCCGCCCTCCCTCGGTTCAGCGTTGGTGGTTTGCGGTCCCAGAATCGTGAGGGCCGCAAGAGTCAGTGCGAAAAGCTTGGATGTCATGTTCAGCGTCCTTTCTTTTGCCCGCGTATCTTGCGCAGGTTCGATTCTGACTGTACCCGGAGACCGGGGACAGAGTCCTTTGGCCGAACTTAAATTTCGATTAGAATCGGCAAGACGGCTTTCACCGCGAATGGAGAACTCAACCGCGCCCGTGTACGAATTTGGCCCGTTCCGGCTCGATACAGGGGTGCACAACCTGTTTCGCGACGGAGTGCCTGTTCCGCTGACGCCCAAGGCATTCGAACTGCTTCTGGCGCTAGTGGAAGGGACCGGGAAGCTGATCGCCAAGGAAGCGCTGATGCGCCGCCTCTGGCCGGAGACGATCGTGGAAGAGGGAAATCTGGCGGTCACGGTGTTTGCTCTACGCAAGGCTCTGGCGGATACCAGCGATCCACCCCTGATCGAAACTGTCCCGCGCCGCGGCTACCGATTCAACGGCATCGTGAAGGAGATCGCCGCCACAACCCGGGAAGCGGAATCGGTTCAATCCGTGGCCATCCTCCCGTTCAAACCGCTGGTGCCCCAGGAGGAAAACGTGCTGCTTGGATTCGGTATGGCTGATGCGGTGATCACCCGCCTGAGCCAGACCGAAGAAATCATTGTGCGGCCCACCGGCGCCGTGGCTCCGTATGCGGCTCCGGGGCAGGATCCGATCGAGGCAGGCAGGAGCCTCCGTGTCGACGCCGTGCTCGATGGACATCTCCAGCGCGAGGCCGGCCAGATCCGTGTCACCGTCCAGTTGCTCCGCACCGCCGATGGCAAAGCTCTGTGGGCGGATCGATTCCATGTGGCCCTGCAGAACCTTTTTGAAGTTCAGGACTCGATCGCCGAAGCGGTAGGAGCGGCCCTGATTGAGCGCCTCAGCGAACCCAGCCGCCTGCGCTGGCGAAAGCGATACACCAACAGCCCCCAGGCGTACCGGTCCTACCTCTGGGGGCAACACTACAACAATCAGCGCACGCTCGATTCGTGCCTGCGCGCCATCCAATGCTTCGAAGAGGCTGCCGCTACGGACCCGCATTATGCCTTAGCCTACGCAGGTATCGGCGACGCCCTCTCCTGGACATCGCATTTCTACCTTCCGCCGGCTGAAGTGATGCCGAAAGCCAGAACTGCCGCGCGGACGGCGCTGGGCCTGGACGAGCGGTTGGGGGAGGCACACTGCGTCATGGCAGAGGTGAAGAAGTGGTTTGACTGGGATTTCGAGGGCGCCGCAAGACACTACCGCCGCGCCATCGAACTCAACCCAGGCCACGCCTATGCGCATCTGTACTACGCGATTTTTCGCGTTCAAATGGGCCAGAGCGGGTGGGAGAGTGAGGTCGCCGCGATGCTCCGGATTGACCCGGTGTCCAACATCGCCCTGTGTGGCGGCGGCGTGCCCTACTACTACACCCGGCGCCACGCAGAGGCGATCGATTTTCAGTCGCGGTGCCTGGAGGCGGTTCCGGGTTTCTGGGTGGCGGAGATCATGTTGTCCTGGTCTTATGAACAGCAAGGAAGACTGCTCGAAGCGGCATCTACCGCCGAACAGGCGATCGAGCATTCCGGCCGCAGTCATGTTTGCCTGGCGACGCTGGGCTACTGCCTGGCGAAGTTGGGCGAGCGCGCACGTGCCGAAGAGGTCTTAACCAGCCTGGTGTCCTCGCCAGACGGCGCCAACTACTCATCGCCCTATTACCGGGCGCTGATTCACGCCGCATTGGGAAATAAGGACGAGGCGTTTTCTTGCCTGCAGCGGGCCGTCGCGGAACGAGCCGGATGGCTGGCCTATGCCCGTGTCGACCCGAAGCTCGATGTTTTGCGTGACGATCCGCGCTTTGACGCTCTTCTCCGGCAAGTCGGGCTTATCTAACCCCCCGGGCACAACCGCCCACCGGCGCCGGCGTGGTGAATTTCGGAATGGCTCGGCACATGGTCACACTCTCGGAAACCGGTCTGATCGACTTCCCAACGGCTCTGGCAGTGGGTTCGGTATCGGTCAGTTCCAGTGGGAAGCTGCCACCGGGCGCCCCATTGACAAGCCTGTAACGCCCCGCGCACGCATCCGACACACGGGGGGTGTATACTGGGCAGGCTTATGGGTTTAGAGGTTTTTTCGATGACTGCCAGAACCATCCTCCTTCTCTGCCTCACAGCGGCCCTC
>JANRLE010000085.1:0-21556 GCA_033762895.1 Bryobacteraceae bacterium
TATGTGCGCGTGGTGGAGGCCTTCCCTATGACGGTCACCGGCAAGTTGCAGAAGTTCCGGATGCGGGAGTCTGAAATCGCCGAGCGCGGCCTGGGCGGCGCCGCCGGGATCAGGACGGCGTGACACCCGCCCCCGTCCCACGATTACTCCTCGGAAGGGGCTTGCTGCGTGACGCAACTGGACACCTCCGCCAACCGCACGCCGTAGAGCTTCTCGATCCGCCGGCAGATCTCCGCCGCCAGCCGCTCCGGGCCCTCGTCTTCGGAATGGTCCACCACTACTTTGAGGAAAATGTCTGTACGCAGCATCACCTCATAGGATAAAGAACCGCAATGGTACGATGGGCTGGTGCTGTGCCAAATTTGTGAAACTCGCAAGCCCCGCCGCCACTGCCCCGGCGTGCGCGGCGACATCTGTGCCCCCTGCTGCGGCACCGAACGCGAAGTGAGCGTGAGTTGTCCGCTGGATTGCGAATACCTGCTGGAATCCCGCGAGCATGAGCGGCCGGTGGAGATCGACCCCGCCACCATCCCCAACGCGGACATCCGTGTCACCGAGGAATTCCTCGAAAAACAGCAGGAACTGACCAACTACCTCACCATGGCGCTGCTCAACGCCTCCCTGTCGACGCCAGGGGCGGTGGATATGGATATCCGCGAGGCGCTGGAGGCGATGATCAAGACCTACCGCACGCGGCAAAGCGGGCTGATCTATGAGACCCGCCCGAGCAACCCGATCGCGGGCGCACTGCAGCAGCACCTGCAAAACGCCGTCGAACAGTTCCAGCAGGCTTTGGCGCAGCGCACGGGCATGTCCACGCTGCGCGATGCCGATGTGCTTGGCGTGCTGGTATTCCTGCAGCGCTTTGAGTTGCAGGTGAGTAACGGCCGGCCGCGGGGCCGGGCGATGATGTCAATCCTGCTGCGCCAGTTCCATCCCGGACAAGGGCCGGCCGAAGCTCCATCGCTGATCGCGCCGTAATAGTCCAGGGGAGGATAAGCGTTCCGCCCGGGCATACCCCAAACTTTCGCGCCCGTTGCCTGTTACCACTGACCGATTCCGCTCTCCGTGCGGCGGCGCCAAACTCGAACCATCCGAGTTATGCGAACCGCAATCTGCCTGCTACTGTCGGCCTGCGCCTACGGCGCGCCGCTTTACACCGTCACCGATCTGGGTTCATTGGGCGCCGGCGCGATGCTTTCCCTCAACAACGGTGGCCAGAGCTTCGGCTATTCTCAAACGGCCGCCGGACGCCAGGCGTTCTCATCGGCCGGTCCGCTGCAATCGGCCGGATCGGAGAGCATCGCAAACCAGGGAAACAACTTCGGCCAGGTGACCGGCGTCACATGGAAGGACGGCCGGGCACAGGCCACCATGTGGGCCAACGGGCTGGTCAGTCTGCTGGGAGTGACCGGCGCAACCGAAAGCTTCGGCCAGGCCATCAACGATTACGGCCATCTTGCGGGCGCGGCGATCAACAGCTCCGGGCAACTGGCCGCGTTCGTGATGGGGGAAGGTGGATTGCGGTGGATCGGCACGCTGCCAGGCGGGGACTGGAGTTCGGCCTACGGGCTGAACGCGCGCGGTCAGGTGGCGGGAACCAGCACGGTGGCCGGCAACGCCTTTCATGCGTTTCTCTGGTCAGCCGAGGACGGCATGCGCGACCTTGGCACGCTGGGCGGCGCCTCAAGCTACGCCGCGGCCATTAACCGCGACGGCGTGGTGACCGGACATTCCATCACCGCCAGCGGAGCCACCCACGGATTCGTTTCCTCTGAAAGCGGACTGCGCGACATCGGCACGCTGGATGGCGTATCGAGCCATGCCTTTGGCATCAATTCAAGTGGCCAGGTCGTGGGCGGATCCGGCGGCCGAGCGTTCGTTTACCACAACGCGGAGATGGCGGACCTGAACCGTTTGATCGCACCGGAGGCGGGCTGGATTCTCGTGGAGGCGCACGCCATCAACGACACCGGCCAGATCGCAGGCCTCGGCTATCACAGTGGCGAGTTGCGGGCGTTCCGGCTCGATCCGGCCGCGCCGCTGCAGTTGGAACTGCTCGCCGCCGCTCCTCCCACGGCAACGCCCGAACCCGGCACCTTCGGCGTGGTGGCGGCCGTGGTGCTGGCCGCCTCGCTAGGGCTGCGCGGCCGCCGGTAGTTTCTTACGGATCGCCTCCACATACTGTTTCGTCTCGGGAATCGCCGGCACCCCTCCCTCCTTATCCACGCGCGCCGGCCCGGCGTTATAGGCGGCCAGAACCAGATCAAGGTTGCCCTTGTAGCGCCCGAGCAACTGCTTCAGATAGCGCGTACCGGCGTCGATGCTCTGCGCCGCGTCAAACGGATCACGAACCCCGAACTCCTGCTGCACCGATGGCATCAGTTGCATCAGCCCCTGCGCGCCTTTCGAGGAGACTGCACAGGGACGGAGGGCGCTTTCCTGCTCCATCACCGCGCGCACCAGGTCCACGCTGACGCCTTCCCTCTTCGCTGCCGCCTCAATCAGCGGATTCAACTTGTCCAACGCCATCGGTTCACATTGCGCCTTGGGCGGATCGAACTCGATGGGCGGACCCAGCGGATCCGGGTTCCACGGGTATTGGAACCAGGAGCGCGTATCCGGATCCGGCGCGCCCGTGATGGCGCGGATCTGCTTGCGCGCCGACTCGCGCTGCTTCTGCACAGAGGCCTTCATCGGACTGGCGGGCTCTTCGGCATTGGCGAACAGGAGCAGGAAGAGTGCGGCGAAAGGGACGAGCACAAAGTATAGATCGGCTGAGCAGGGAACGGGCGGGAGAGAAAACATCTGTAAGACAGCCGAAACTCTAAGTGTTGATCCGAGGTCGAACCTAGGGAAAAATCGGACCCGCTTCAAACTAGTCCGGCGCCCTTTTCCCTCCGATAGACCGGATAGTTATGAACGAAAGGCGTTTACAACCGCGAATGCTTTGCGCCGACCTGGTGAAAGTGCAGTGGCGGAATGAGAAGAACCGCGTGAAGCGGGTGGTGGCGAATCTGGAGGACATTTCCCTGCAGGGCGCCTGTTTGCAGCTCGAGGAGCCCATCCCCTTGAACGTGATGGTGAAGATTGTAGTGCCCAATGGGCAAATGGTGGGCAAGTGCCGTTACTGCGTTTATCGCGAGATTGGATACTTCATCGGCATCGAATTTGAGGCCGACGCCAACTGGTCCAAGCGGGTCTTCAAGCCGCAACACCTGTTCGATCCGCGAGTCCTGATGCCGCGGGCGCGCAACCGCAGCGTGGAAAGCATGATGCCGCCGCCGGACGCGTTTCAGTAGGGCCGCGTCAATAACGCGCGAGCCAGCGGACCTTCTCCTCCAGCTTGCTGGAATTGGGCAGGTAGGCTTCTTCGAGAGCCGGGGCAAATGGCACCGGCGTATCGGGCGCAGCCAGACGCACGACGGGCCCGTCCAGATACTCAAACGCCTTCTCTGTGATGCGGGCTGCAATCTCTCCGCCAAAGCCGCCGGTGAGATTGGCCTCATGCAACACGATCACCTTTGAGGTCTTGCGCACGCTTGCGAGAATGGTTTCCTCATCAAGAGGCGTGAGCGTCCTTAGGTCCACGATCTCGATCGAAAAACCTTCCTTCGCCATCCGTTCGGCCACTTCGGCCGCCACATGCACCATGGCCGAGTAGGTGATGATCGACAGGTGCTTGCCTTCACGGAAAATGTTGGCCTTGCCGATGGGAACCGTGTAATCGCCGTCGTCCAGGATGTCATCTTTGATGCGGCGGTAAAGGGCCTTATGTTCGTAGAAGATCACCGGATCGTTGTCGCGGATAGCGGACTTGATCAAACCCTTGGCGTCGCGCGCAGTGGCGGGTAGCACCACATTCAATCCCGGCGTGTGGGCGAACCAGGCTTCATTCTGCTGGGAATGGAAGGGGCCGCCGTGAATGCCCCCGCCACAGGGAGCGCGCAGCACAATGGGCGCAGGCGCATTCCAGCGGTAGCGGCACTTGGCGGCGAAGTTCACAATCTGGTCGAAGCCGCAGGAAATAAAATCGGCGAACTGAATTTCCGCCACCGGGCGCAGACCCATAAAACTGGCGCCGATGGCTGCGCCGACAATGGCGGATTCCGAGATGGGCGTGTCCAGGACACGGCGGTCGCCAAACTGTTCCAGCATCCCGGCCGTCACCTTGAAGGCGCCTCCGTAGATGCCGATATCCTCGCCCAGCAGAAAGACGTTCGGATCCCGCTCCATCTCCTCGCGAATTCCTTCGCGGATTGCCTCCACGTAAGTCGGCATGGTTATTCCTTGGGCTGCTCGTAGACTCCGTCCAGCAGTTCGGCGGGATCGGGGAATGGACTGTTGGAGGCCCATTCGACGGCCTCGTCGATTTCCACCCGAACCTGTTCATGGATTTCAGCCACCTCATCAGGGGAGGCCCACTGTTGCTCGATCATGCGCCGTTCGATGCGCTCAATCGGGCATCGCTGCTGCCAGACGTCGAACAGGTGCTTGGGCACGTAGGAAGCCGCATCGTGGGCTGAATGGCCGGTCATTCGGAAGGTCTTGCACTCCACCAGGTAGGGGCCGAGTCCAGCGCGGGCGTGGGCCACGGCGCGGCGCGCCGCTTCGTGTACGGCCAGAACATCATTGCCATCGACGATCTCGGCCGGCATGCCGTAGCCGGGAGCACGATCGGCCACGTTGGCGCAGGCCATCTGTTTGTCCAGGGGCGTCGAGTAGGCGTACTGATTGTTGTTGCAGAACAGCACCAGCGGCGCCTGCTGGACCGTGGCGAGGTTGATGCCTTCATGCCAGTCACCGCGGCTGGTGGCCCCGTCACCGAAAAAGACCATCGCCACGTCTTTCCTGCCCTGATACTTGAGCGCCATCGCCGCTCCGGCCGCCACGGGAATGGACGCCGCCATGGCGCTGATGATGGCTATGATCTTCTTGCTCAGATCACCCATGTGCATATTGCCGTCACGGCCGCGCGTCAGGCCGCCGGTGCGTCCCATATACTGGGCGAATACCTGCTGTGGGGACACGCCGCGCAGAAAATAGAGCGCCAGATCACGGTGTGAGGGGAACAGCACGTCGCCGGGACGGGCGGCCAGTCCGGCGCCCACGGGAATCGCCTCCTGCCCGCGGCCGACGTAGACTCCACCCAACACCTTTCCCTGCCGGTACAGCTTTCGTTCGATGCGGTCTTCGGCCTCACGCATCAGCAGCATGTAGTAGAGGGCCTTGTGGGCAAGCTCTGCCTGCGTATCCGGCGCCTGCGGCTCCTCCGGCCGGAGCGCGGGTTCATGTGTAAGTTCGAGTTTGGCAACGGACATGACGATCCTCGCGAGTACGCATTTGCCCCAGGCTCCGAACTCCGGCGGCGCCCCAAGGCCCAAACCCAAAAGTATAACGCTTTTGAAGAACGCGCCCGCACTACGGAGCCTGGCGGCGTGGGCCGTCTGCGAGTTTCTGCTTCGTCTGGAGGGCCCGCCGGCCCTGTGCGGGCTTCTAGTTTTCCATGACGACAAACGCCACAGCCTGATCCCGGGTGTGGGTCAGCGACAACGCGACGTTGCGGATCTCCATGCCAGTGGCGATTCGCGCCGCCTCGCCGTGTAAACGCAGCACTGGCCGGCCGCCAGGCTGATTCACCACCTCGAAATCCTGCCACCGCACGCCACGGCGCCAGCCAGTGCCGATCGCCTTCATCCCGGCCTCCTTGGCCGCGAAGCGCGCAGCGTAGCGTTCAAAGCGGTTATGCTTGCTTTCGACGTAGGCAATCTCGCCGGCCGTGAAAACCCGTTCGATGAAACGCCGGCCATGCCGTTGGATGGCTTCGCGCATCCGGTCCACTTCACAAACGTCGATGCCCGTGCCGGCGATCAAAGCTCGGCTCCGGTGGTGGTGATGGTAAGCCGGCCGTGTTTCACGCCGCGGGTGGAGATGAGCGTATCGGCCATCTTGCGGACCATGGAGGCTTTCCCCTTGACCACCAGCACCTCCAGGCAATTGTCATGGTCCAGGTGCACGTGCAGCGTGGAGAGCACATTGTGATAGGCCTCGTGCTGAATTTCGGTGAGCTTGTCGCCCAGCATGCGCACGTGATGGTCATACACCAGAGTCACGGTTCCCACCACCAGGTGATCGGGGGACTCCGAGGCCTCCGACACCAGTTCATCCCGGATCAGGTCCCGAAACGCTTCCGACCGGTTCGTATAACCCTTTCTGCTGATCAGCGCATCGAACCTGTCGAGCAGGTCTGAATCGATGGCAACTCCAATCCGGCTAAGCTGGCTCATTCGTACTGACAGATTACAGGGCCTTGCGCGGCAGGGCAAGTGTGTGGCACGATCTGTGGGATCGTGCTACTCTGCCATCCAGGTACGGGCCGCTTGAACACGCAACCTTGAACAGGTAACAATGCATATTCCCGATGGGTTCCTTTCCACTCCCGTGTGGGCCGCGGCCGGCGCGGTAAGCGTGCCGGGGGTGGCGTTTTTCGCGCGCAGAGCCGGGGATGCGGCGGGCGATGGCCGGATTCCGCTGATGGGCGTGATGGGGGCCTTTGTCTTTGCGGCGCAGATGATCAATTTCCCGGTGGGAATCGGCACCAGCGGCCACCTTGTGGGCGGAGCGCTGCTGGCGGTCACGCTGGGTCCGGCGGCGGCATGCATGGTGATGACGGCGATCCTGGCGGTGCAGGCGCTGTTGTTTCAGGACGGCGGGGTGCTGGCGTTGGGTGCGAACGTGTTCAACATGGGAATCGCGGGCGTGGTGGCGGGCTATCTTCCTTATCGTTACTGGGGCCAGACACGGTTCCGGCGGCCGGCTATCTTCCTTGGGGGCTTTTTATCGGTATTCGTCAGCGCGTGCCTGGCAATGACACAACTGATGCTGTCCGGGGTTGCAATGCCCGGCCCGGTGTTAGGCGTCTCGCTCGGCTTGTTCGCCGTCAGCGCCGCGATAGAAGGAGGAATCACACTCGCCGTTACCGGGGCTTTGGAGCGGCTCAATTCCAATTGGTTGCGCAGTGCGGGAAAAGCCGGAAACAGCGGTATGGGCGCCATCCTCATCGCCGCGATCTTATTGGCCTCGGTGGGAGCGCTGTTCGCCTCCGCGCTGCCGGACGGGCTGGAGAAACTGTCCGAGGAACTGGGGATCGCCGGACGCGCGGCCAGCCTTTTTCAAACTCCGCTTGCCGACTACGAGGCCAGCTTCGCCGGTCAGGACTGGCTGCGCAAGGCTCTTCCCGGAGTGCTGGGCCTGGCAGCGGTCTATCTGGTCTGCGTGCTGGCCGGACGCCTGATTTCGCGCCGTGCATTACATCGTTCTTGACCGTCTGAGCCGCCAGAGCAGTTATCTGCATGGTTTGGACGCCCGCTGCAAGATCGCCGCGCTGATTCTGTTTCTGGTGGCCGTGGCAACCACTCTGCCGCTGGGCGCGGGCGCCGTGGTAGGCTATGCTTTCTTGCTGGCGGCGGGCGTTCTGCTGGCGCGGCTTCCACCGGCTTGGATGCTGACGCGGTCGGCGGCCGTATTGCCTTTCACGATGGCCTTTGCGACGATGAGCGTGGTAACGGGCAACATACAACATGCTGTCACGCTGGTGGCCAAGAGCTATCTCTCTTCGTTTGCGGTCTTATTGGTGGTAGCCTCCACTCCTTTGCCCGCGCTGCTGGATGGATTCGGCCGGCTGGGTGTGCCTGTAATTCTGGTCACCGTGATTCAGTTTCTGTATCGATATCTATTCGTGATCACCGATGAGGCCAGGCGGATGTGGTTGGCTGCGCAGCTTCGCGGATCGGCATTAAGCCGCCAGCCGCGAAGCGAGAAAGTCGCGGCGGCGGCGGGTTCGCTGGCCGTGCTATTCGCCCGGTCACTGGAGAAGGCGGAGAGCATTCATCTGGCGATGACGGCAAGAGGGTTTTCGGGGCGGATGCCTGCGCTTGTCCATCCCCGCGCCACCGCAGGGGACGCGCTGTTTCTGCTGGCGCTGGCCGCGCTTCTATGGCTTGTGCGGTTCCGGCTGGGTGGAACATGAGTCCCATCCTTGAAGCGCGGGGGCTGGACTACACCTATGACGATGGGACGGCAGCCCTGGCCGGTGTGAACTTCCGGCTGTTTCCCGGAGAAACTGTGGCACTGCTAGGCGCCAACGGTTCGGGCAAGACGACATTCGTGCTTCGCCTGGTAGGGTTGTTGGAGGGCGCGGGCGAGGTGGTGGTAGGCGGAGTGCAACTAACCCGTAAGACGGCGGCCCTGATCCGGTCAAAGGTGGGCATCGTCTTTCAGGACTCCGACGAACAGCTTTTCATGCCAAGCGTACTCGAAGATATCGCCTTCGGGCCAAGGAACCTCGGTCAGAGTCAGGAGCAGGCGCTCAAGACCGCCCGCCAGTCTCTGGAGATGATTCGCCTCTCACACCTGGCGGACCGGGCGCCGTATCACCTGAGCGCGGGAGAGAAACGGCGCGTGGCGCTGGCGGGAGTACTGGCAATGTCACCGGAAGTGGTGATTCTGGATGAGCCAACTACATTCCTCGATCCGCCCTCGCTGCGCGACCTGATTGACTTGCTGGGACGGCTGCCGCAGGCAAAAATTCTCATTACGCACGACATTGCGTTCGCCAAAGCATTGGCTCCGCGGGCATGTTTTTTCGAAAGGGGAAGGATCGTGGCGGAAGGGAAGACCCACGATATCGTAAGACAATTCCAGTGGGAACTTTAGACGCCAGTACCGGCCAGGCGGATGTCCCGGCCGGCACTGGAATGGCAAACCTTATTCGGTAGCTTCGCCGGACTTTGCCTTCCGGAACTCGGCCCACCGCTTCTTCTGCGCCAGCGCGATACGCTTGCGCGCCGCAGGACTCAGCATCCGCTTCCGGCCCGTTTTGGGCGTCTCGGTGGAAACGGTCCGAGGCGCGGCGACGGTAACAGGGCTGCGTTGCCCCATCATGGAGCGGACACTGCGAATCTGCTCTTCGATCTGTTGTTTTCTCAATTCCAGGCCTTCGAGTGCTGCGGCCAGGAACATAGGGTCTTGCACGGCATTACGGGGTCTTGGCATCTTCTCTCCAAGTGTAAAGTTCGCGGTCTTAGCTACAACCGCGTTTGATGACACCACTATAACAAACTTCTATGGACAATATCACAAAAGTTCCCTTATGGCCAGAAAAACTTTACGCTGGTGAAACGATGATACGCCTCGGGAGAATCAAGGTGAGTCAATCACCAGCGTCACCGGACCATCGTTAACCAGACTCACTTCCATATGGGCTTGAAACACACCGGCGCGCACGGGCAACTGATGGCGTTCCATCTCGCGCAGGAAATACTCATATAGCGTCCGGGCCTCGTCCTGTGGGGCGGCATCGTCGAAACTCGGACGGCGTCCGCGGGCGGTGGAGCCATACAACGTGAACTGCGAAACCACCAATAACGCCCCGCCCACGTCGGCGGCCGAGAGGTTCATCTTTCCATTGCTGTCGGTGAAAATCCTGAGGCCGGCGATCTTGTCCACGAGGTATTGGGCGTCGTTGGCTGTATCCCCCTTGCGCACTCCAAGCAGCACCAGCAGGCCCCTTCCGATCTCGCCGCTGATACGCCCGTCGACGGTGACGCTGGCGCGACTTACGCGCTGAACCACCGCCCTCATGGCGTGCGCGCCCCCGCCGCGCGGCGCCCCCGGCCTAGGTTAAGATGGAGCTTCGGTCTCGCCCGTTTTCCGCATCTCATGATCATAGAAACCTTCGCCTACGCACGAGCCGGCCTGCTTGGCAACCCCAGTGACGGCTATTTCGGAAAGACGATCGCCTTTCTGGTGCGCAACTTCCGCGCAAGAGTGCTATTGTACCCCTCCGCGCGTCTGGAAATCCGGCCCGGTAAGGCCGACATGCCGGTTTTTGAGAGCCTGGACGATTTGTACCGTTCCACGCGCTGGCGCGGATACTACGGTGGCATCCGTATTATTCAGGCCCTCATCGTACGGTTTCTGGAATACTGTGCCGAGAACGGCATTCACGTGGAGGAGCGAAACTTTACCCTGGAGTATGAAACCACCGTTCCTTTGAGGCTGGGCATGGGCGGATCGAGCGCGATTATCACGGCGGCGCTGCGGGCTCTGTGCCGGTATTTTGAAGTCGACATACCGTTGGCGGTGCAGGCCAAGCTTGTTCTGGAAACAGAAACGCGCGAGCTTGGCGTTCCGGCCGGGCCGCAGGACCGCGTCATTCAGTCCTATGAGGGATTAGTGTTCATGGATTTCCGCAAGGACCTGATGGAGAGCAGGGGCTACGGGGAGTACGAGAGGCTGGACCCCGCACTGCTGCCAACCGTTTATCTTGCCTACCGCACCACGCTCAGCGAGGGCACGGAGGTGTTTCACAGCAATATCCGCGAACGCTGGCGCAACGGCGATGCGGAGGTCGTGGACGCCATGCGCACATGGGCTTCCTATGCCGAGCAGGGACGCCAGGCGCTGCTCGCGCGCGATTATGCCAGGCTCGATCAACTCATTGACGCCAATTTCGATCTGCGGGCGAAGCTATACCGGATCAGCGAGGGCAATCTCGAGATGATCAGGCTCGCACGCGCGGTGGGAGCTTCGGCCAACTTCGCCGGATCCGGCGGCGCCATCACCGGAACTTACCATGGAGAAGAGATGTTCCGGCAGCTCAGCGACGCCATGCGGCCGCACAACATTGCCGTCGTAAAGCCGATAGTGGTTCCGGCTAGGAAAGAAACCCCATCCACCTAGGGGCTTCGGCGAATCCTCATTCACCCGCCGCCGTCACATCATAGGGACGTGATCTACTCCAGACGCAGACGCGCCAGCGGGGCCACCAGCGGGTTCTACCGGTTCGAATCCATGCGGGCGCCGCGAAACACAATCTACGGTTCCGGCGACGGCGAGTTCATCCTGCTCCGGGACGAATTCGGAACAGTGTGGCGGGGCGCCGCCGAGAGGCTCTCCGACGACAGCGTGCATTTCCGTTTCCGCAACGAGAAGGGCAAGACAATCAGCGGCGTTTCCGATTCATGGGGTGTCGTACTGCGCGATGAGCGCGGAAACACCTGGCGCGGTTTCGTCGACTGACCGCTACGCCCCGGCAGTTTCCACCGGCGCCAGAGCTTCCAGGCTCTTCACGCCGGACTGTAGAAATGCCCCGTAGGAGCCGGTGATGTGCTCCTTCACTGCCGCCGAGATGGTGGCGTCATCCCGGCTGGCCAATGCTTCCACGAGCTTTTCGTGGCTCTTCGTCACGCGCAGGTCGGCCATTCCGTGGGCATGCAGAACGCCGAGAAATGCGAACAACGGCGTCGTGAGCTGGTCAAGGTTCTTCTCAAGCGCCGGGCTTCCCGATTTTTCCCATACAAAATGATGGAAGCGCATGTCTGCGGCGGTCGTTTCCGGATAGCTTCCGGCATCGATCGCCGACTGAATCGCGTCCGACAACTCTCGCAAATCCGCCAAATCTTTGCCGCTCATCCTGGCCGCGGCTTTGCGGAAGGCGAGGTCCTCCAGGACAATCCGCATCTCCAGGCGATCACGAACGTCCTCGGGCGTCAATGAGGTGACGGTGGTTTTCCGGTTTTGCAGGCGTATGACCAGGCCGGCGTGCTCGAGTTGAACCAGGGCTTCGCGGATCGTCGCCTGACTCACGTCGAACATCTTGGCCAGATGCAGTTCTCTGAGCGTCTCCCCGGGCTTAAATTTGCCAGTGAAGACCGCATCCTTCAAAATGCCGTAAACTTGACTGGAAAGGGATTCCTGCCGTACGGGCTGTGATAACTGAAACCGTTCGGTCAGCATAGCTTTAGCTATTTTCATACATCACCTCGGCGGAGGGAAGCCTTTTGCAAATCGATTTGTGAAGATTCGTCGCGCGAAGCCCTCTTCTCGTTACGCGATAAAATTGCAGCGGGAGTGCCAGGCAAGTGAAAAAGAATCACCCGAACCCGGCTCATCGGATTGGCGCCCCCGGCCTCACCCGGCGCTCCCTGTTCGTTGGCGCGCTGCCTTTGGCGGCGGCGCCCGCCACTTCATTCCACCGCGGCGTGAATTTCACCGCCGAATGGCCGGACACTTACTCCTCCGATCGCGCCCGCTCCATCCTCGAAAGCCTGCCGTCCTACGGCGTGAATGCCGTGGCCTTCGTGCCCTATGGCTTCACCCCCGCCGGCCAGCCTTCCGTGCGGTTCAGCGGCACACGGGCATGGGAAAAAGATTCCGCCATCCGCTCACTCAGCCAGGCGGCCCGCGCCAAAGGCATGAAGGTCTTCCTCAAGCCGCAGATCTGGGTTCGCTCAGGCGCGCCCACTGATCTGGATTTCTCCGCGGATACGGCACGCCGCCAGTGGTTCGACGAATACCGGCTCTACCTGGAGCACTACGCCGCACTCGCCGCGGCCATCAGGGCCGACCTTTTCTCCGTTGGCGTGGAGTTCTCGCGCCTGTCGCGGCATGAGCAGGAGTGGCGGGCCCTCATCGCCCGGGCACGCCGCATCTACCCCGGCCCACTCACCTATTCGGCCAACTGGGGCGTGGAGTTTGAAAGCGTCCGCTTCTGGGACGCCCTGGACGTGATGGGCGTCAACAATTACTATCCGTTGCCCGATGACCTGGCCACCTCCACCGTGGCCAGCCGCATTGAGCAGGTGCAGCGGCGCTTCCGTAAACCGGTGATCTTTCCCGAAGCCGGATTCGCCAGCCTGGAAGCGCCGCATCGAAAGCCGTGGGATGAAACAGTGCGCAAGCTCTCCCCGGAGGATCAGGCCCGCTGTTACGAAGCGGTATTCCAGGGCTTCTACCGCAAACCATGGCTGCAAGGCATCTACTGGTGGAAGGTGGGCAGCAACGGGTTCGGTGGAACCGGGGACGGCTCCCACACGCCTTGGCGCAAGCCGGCGATGCAGGTGCTTTCCAGGTGGTACCTGCGCGGGGGCCGCTGATCGTTATACCATCTCTAGCGTATGCGGATGATTCTTGCTTCCCTGGTTTTCCCCGCCGCCATGCTGGCGCAGTTGCCCGCCCCCAATTCCATGGGCGTCGGCATGGGCCATCTTCACCTCAATACGAAGGACCCCGTTGCCGCCCGCCGCTTCTGGGTGGAGTTTATGGGCGCACCCGCCACCAGCAAGCTGGGCGACAACGACATTTATAAGTTTCCCGACGTGCTGGTCTTTGTCCGCAAGAGCGACAAGCTGGGCACATCGGAAGGCTCAGCCGTCAATCACCTCGGATTCAAGGTGAAGAGCCTGGAGGCCTACCTGGCCAAGGCGAACAGCATGGGCATCCCCATCGTCAAGCGGCTTCCGGAAACCAGGCAGGCGTTCGTCATGAATCCTGACGAAGTGAAAGTGGAGTTGTCCGAAGACGCATCCATGAGCGGCACAGTGGCCCATCACCACATCCATTTCTTCAATCCCGCCTACATGGAAACACGCGCCTGGTACGCCAAGACATTCGGCGCAATACCCGGCAGACGGGGCAAGTTCGATGCCGCCGACCTGCCGGGCGTCAACCTCACATTCTCAGTCTCCGAACAGCCCGTGGTTCCCACCAAGGGCCGGGCCATGGATCACATCGGATTCGAGGTGAAGAACCTGGAAGCCTTTGTGAAAAAGATGGAGGCGGCAGGGGTGAAGTTTGACGTTCCCTACCGCCACGTCCCGAAACTGGGCCTTTCCATCGCCTTCTTCGTCGATCCCTGGGGGACCTATGTGGAACTGACCGAGGGTCTGAGCAAGTTCTGATGCAAGAGCGTCAGTTCCAGACCGGCGTGCCATCGTCATTGCGCAGAATGAGTGTATAGCCGTCCGAATCGGTGATCTGCAGGGCGACGTTTTCCTGGGTGCAGGTGGCAAGCCCGTATTTTACGGTCAACCGCATCCCCTGGCGCAGTTCGAAGTCGTTGTTCAACAGGATCCGTTCCGGCCCCAGTTTCACCGACACAAGATCGTTGTCCAAGGCCAGCACGAGCGAGGGGAATTGAATGCCGGCCCCGGCGGTCAACTGTTCCACGATCCCGGTTACGGTACGTACAGAAGCAGGGTCAACGCATCCCACGCCCGTCCGTGGCGCGGTGGCGCTACCCGCCCGTCCGCTGGCGCGCTGGGTCCACAGCGGCATGCCTGTGTTGTCGCGCAGCGTGATGGCCTGATTGCCGGTCACCTTGGTGACGTTGATGGCATAGAGGTAGTTGTCGCGCGTCTGGGTGGAGGGCGCAGCGATGACCCGCACCTGCTCACCCACCTTCAGTTCGAAATCGTTGTCCAGCAGGAACCATACGGGCGCAAGCTTGATTTGCATCCCGTTGACCACGATGGAAGGGTATTGCACGCCAAAGGCGACCTGGACGGCGGTGATCTCGCCCTGGATCGTCTGAGATGCGCTGATGTTGATCTGCAGGCGCTGCCGCTGCTGAGAGCCGGCGCCCTGACCGCCGGGCGTGCCCGGTCCTCCTTGTGCGAAAGCCAGCGTGCCGGCCAGCATCATCGAGAGCAGGAATTGTTGCATGGGAGCCTCCTTGGTTTTGACTCGCTTCCTGCTGTTGCACGTCTCGCTCCAAGCCGTAATACATTGAAAAATAAGGATGATTGTGCGATCAGCAGGCAACCGGCATCCGCATCGATTGCGCCGTTTGGGGCCGCTGCACGCAGTTCCTGCGCAGTAACGTCCCGCCGCCCGCTGCGTCTTTAATTCCGTGCAATCGCAGCGGGGCTGTTGAAATGCCGCTCGACAATCTCTATGATGAGTAAACGAACGCTACCCCCAGCCAGACCGCGTGCGCTATGCGCGGGAACACTCTCTGGCACGGCGAAGTTAAAAACCGATCACTTCTGAATACCTATGATCAAAGTTGAAGGTCTGACCAAACGTTACGCACGCAACGTGGCCGTCGACAACATCTCTTTCGAAGTCGACAAAGGCCAGATCGTTGGATTCCTGGGACCCAACGGCGCCGGCAAAACAACCACCATGCGAGTTCTCACCTGCTTCCTGCCCGCCACCGAAGGCCGGGCCGAAGTGGCTGGATTCGACGTGAGGGACCAGCCGATGGAGGTGAAGAGACGCATCGGCTACCTGCCGGAGACCCCTCCGCTCTATCCGGAGATGGAGGTGTCGGAATACGTGGAGTTCGTGGGCAGGCTGAAAGGAGTGCCCAAGGCCGACCTGGCCCGCCGGGTGGCCGAAGCCTGCGACCGCTGCAACGTGGCGGACGTGAAATCCAAGCTGATCGCCAAGTTATCGAAAGGCTACCGCCAGCGCGTGGGTCTGGCATCGGCGATCGTTCATAACCCCGACGTGCTCATCCTGGACGAGCCGACCGCGGGCCTCGATCCCGAGCAGCGCCGCGAGACGCTGGCCCTGATCCGCGAACTCGCCGGTGAGCATACCATCGTGCTCTCCACGCACATCCTTCCGGAGGTGGAACAAACCTGCCAGAAGGTGGTGATCATTTCCAAGGGCAAGCTGGTGGCCACCGACACGATGGAAAATCTGAACCGGCGTCTGCGCGGCGCCGAACTGGTGAACGTCGAGATCACAGGGCGCGACGGCACGCCGGATCGCGATTCGGTAACTCATAAGCTGCAGGCCGTGCCCGGCGTGAGCCGCGTGGAATTGAAAGACGTGCGCGAACACCGGCTTCTGTACACGGTGGAGAGCCTGCAGGGCAGCACCGTGCGCGCCGAGATTGCCCGCGCCGTGGTGGAGTCCAACTGGAATCTCATGGAACTGCACTCCATCGGATTGAGCCTCGAAGAGATCTTCCTGCAGTTGACCGGAACCGACAAACCCGCTGGAGGCGCCCAATGAGCAACATCTGGATCATCTGCCGGAAGGAGCTGAAGAGCTACTTCGCTTCGCCCATCGCCTACGGGTTGATGGCCTTCTTCGCGCTGATCTGCGGCTACTTCTTCTATGCCGCCACCGCCATCTTCGTGCTTCGGTCCACTGACCCCATGATGGCCGGCCGCGGCATGCCAATGGATCTGAATGAATGGATTGTGCGCCCGGTGTTCATGAACGTAAGCGTCATCGGGCTGTTCATCATCCCCATGATCACCATGCGCCTGTTCGCCGAGGAGAAACGCAGCGGCACCATCGAACTGCTGGCCACCTCCCCGGTCACCGACCTTGAGATCATTCTGGGCAAATGGTTCGCCGCCGTCATCCTGTACGCCGCCATTCTATTGATCTCGGCCGTGGATCTGGCCATCCTGTTCCTTTATGGATCTCCGGATCTGAAGCCGATTCTCGTGGCCTACCTGGGCCTGCTGCTGCAGGGGGCCTGCCTGCTGGCGATCGGCACGTTCATCTCTACCACCACGCGAAACCAGATCATCGCCGGGGTGGGCACCTTCGCCGTCTGTCTGCTGCTGTGGGTCCTCGATTGGGTGACCGCCTATGACACATCGAGCACAGGCAAGGTGATCTCCTACCTCAGCGTCATGGGCCACTTTGAGAACTTCGCCAAAGGCGTGCTCGATTCCAAGGACATCATCTTTTACTTCTCGGCGATCGTCTTCGGGCTGTTTCTCACCGCCCGGTCGCTGGAATCACTTCGTTGGAGGGCGTAAATGAGCAACTGGATGCAAGCTCGTCAAACAAAATTCGCGGCATTCTCCACCGTCTACATTCTGGTGGTGCTGGCGGTGCTGGGCGTAGCCAACTGGCTCGCCAACCGCCACAACAAGGCCTACGACTCGACATCGAACAAGAAGTTCAGCCTGGCGGACCAGACCGAAAAGATCGTAAAGGATCTGAAAAACGACGCCAAAATCCTTTACTTCGACCGCAGCGCGGACTTCAACCGCGCCAAGGATCTGCTGGACCGCTACGACGTGCTCTCATCGAAACTTTCGGTGGACTACGTCGACGTCGACAAGAAGCCGACGCTGGCGAAATCCTATGGTATCCGCAACCTCGGCACCATTGTCGTGGAAGCCAACGGCAAGCGTGAGGAGGCCAAGAGCCTTTCTGAGGAAGAGATCACCAGCGCGATGATCCGCACGATGAAGAGCGGAGACCGCACCGTCTGCGCCGTGGCAGGCTCGGGCGAAAAGAGCCTGGACGATTCCAATCGCACCGGCTACTCCTCCTTCAAGCAGTTGATGGAGAAGAATAACTACAAGACACGCACCGTCAGCCTCATCGAGAAACCGGAGGTGCCGAAGGATTGCACGATCCTGCTGGTGGGCAGTCCACGCTTCGATTATGTGCAACCTGTTGTGGACGCCATCAAGAAGTATTTCGAGGAAGGCGGCCGCGTGCTGCTGGCGCTTGATCCGCCACTGACGGTAGGACGTGAGCCAATCGGCGAAAACGCGGCGCTGCAGAAGCTGCTGTCGGAATGGGGCGTTACCATGGAAAAAAATCTCATCCTCGACACCAGTGGAATCGGGCAGTTGTTCGGATTGAGCGAGGTGGTCCCGCTGGTGACCAGCTATGAATCGCATGTCATCGTGCGGGAGATGAAGGATGTGGCAACTGCATTTCCCCTCTCACGCTCCCTGGACGTGAAGGCGCCATCGGGCTTCACCGTGGAGAAACTGCTCTCCACCTCGGCCAACAGCTACGGCACGGCGAATCTGGGCGCGGCTGAAATCAAGATCAATCCCAGCGCCGACAAAAAAGGTCCGTTCGCACTGGCGGCGGCCGGATCGAAGACTCCCGCCGGGGCCGGCGAGAACCAGCCCAAACCGCGATTCGTGGTGGTGGGCTCGGGCGGCTTTATCGCCAACAACATCATCGGCTTCAACGGCAACCGCGACCTTGCCATGAACATGCTCAATTGGCTGTCCATGGATGAGGATCTGATTTCGATTCGCCCCAAGGATCCCCAGGACCGCCGCCTGAATCTGACGCGCAACCAGATGCGCTTTGTGATGTATTCCAGCGTGATTCTGCTCCCGCTGATGGTCATTGCCGCCGGTCTCGGCGTCTGGTGGAAGAGGAGATAACGACGATGAACGTACGTGGATTGCTCGCCGCCGCGGTGTTGCTTGCGGTGCTCGGCGTGGGCGTCTACTTTTCCAATAAGGCGAAACAGGCAGAGGAAAAGAAAGGCCCCGCCGGCGACTCGCCCAAGGTTGTTTCCATCCCCGAGGACCAGTTCCAGAGGATCGAGATCGTGAAGCAGGACGGCCGCAACACGGTGCTGAAGAAGACTGACAAGTGGCAGATTGTGGAACCGGAAGCGCTGGCCGTGGACACGGATGCGGTTAACGGAATGGTCACCGCTTTGAGCAGCCTGGCTTCAGAAAGGTTGGTGGAGGAAAACGCCGCCAACGTGGCCGAGTTTGGACTTACCCGGCCGCAGCTTCAGGTGATCGTGACGAAGAAGGATGGCAAGACGGTGAAGGTGTTGATCGGCGATGAGACGCCAACCGCCAGCGGATTCTTCGCCAAAGTGGACGGCGAAAACAAGGTTTACACGATCGGCAGTTTCAACAAAACTTCACTCGACAAGACTCACCAGGACCTGCGGGACAAACGGCTTGTCGCCTTTGATTCCGACAAGCTCACCCGGGTGGAATTGAACGCCAAGGGCCAGACACTGGAGTTCGGCAAGAATTCACAGAACGAGTGGCAGATCGTGAAGCCGAAGCCGATGCGCGCCGACAACTGGGCCGTCGAGGAAGTGGTTCGAAAACTCCGCGACGCTAAGATGGATATCGCCGTCACGGCTGAGGATTCCCGGAAAGCCGACGCCGCCTTTGCTTCCGGAAAGCCTCTGGCGGTGGCCAGGGTTACCGACGCCGCGGGCACACAGCAGATCGAGGTGCGCAAGTCCGGTGCCGACTACTACGCGCGCGGCTCCGCCGTGGCCGGCGTACACAAGGTGAACAACGAGTTGGGCGAAGGACTGGATAAAGGCATCGACGATTTCCGCAACAAGAAGTTGTTCGACTTCGGGTTCAACGATCCGACCCGCATCGAGGTGAAGGCCGCCGGCCAGGCGAAGACTTATTCGAAATCCGGCGAAAAGTGGACCCTGGACGGCAAGGAGATGGATTCGGTGAGCGTGCAGTCCTTCGTTGACAAGATCCGCGACCTCGCCTCCATCAAGCTGTTGGATTCGGGCTTCAAGCAAGCGGTGCTGGAAGTCACCGTCACCGCCAAGGATGGCAAACTGGTGGACAAGGTGCTGTTCTCCAAGGATGGCAACTATCACTACGCCATGCGTGACAAGGAGCCTTCCGTTTACGAAATCGACGGCAAGGCGTTCGAAGAACTGCAGAAGGCCGCGGGCGACATCAAGCCGCCATCAGCCAGGAAAGATGAAAAAAAGAAATAAGTGAACGCGCTTCTCACCGACCTGTATCAGCTCACCATGGCGGCCGGCTACTTCGAGGCCGGCAAGGTCGGTGAAAGGGCGACGTTCGAACTGTTCGTCCGCCGCCTGCCCGAACACCGCAATTTCCTGGTGGCCGCCGGGTTGCGGCAGGCGGTGGAGTATCTTCTGAATCTCCGCTTTTCAGCGGAGGAAATCGACTATCTGCGCGGCCTGCGGCAGTTTCAGCGCGTGCGGCCGGAGTTCTTCGAATACCTGAAGTCGCTGCGTTTCACCGGCGATCTGTTCGCCGTCCCCGAGGGTACGCCTGTTTTTGCGGGGGAGCCGCTGCTCACCGTGCGCGCTCCGTTGGTGGAGGCGCAGATTCCGGAAACCTATCTTCTATCGACGATCGCGTTTCAGACGCTGATCGCAACCAAGGCGGCAAGAGTGGCTGAAACCGCTGCCGGGCGCGCAGTGGTGGAGTTCGGCACGCGCCGCGCCCACTCTCCGCACGCGGGGCTGCTGGCCGGGCGCGCCGCTTACATCGGTGGTTGCGCCGGCACCAGTAACACGCTGGCCGGCATGCAGTTCGGCATCCCGGTGTTCGGCACCGCCGCGCATTCCTGGGTGCAGGCGTTTCCCACCGAGATCGAATCGTTCCGCCAGTTGCAGAGCCTGCTCGGCGAAAATACCGTCTACCTGATTGACACCTACGACACGCTGGAAGGCGCGCGTAACGCGGTACGGCTCGGGCATCCGTTCTGGGGCGTGCGGCTGGACAGCGGAAATCTGGTGGAACTGGCGCGGATGGTCCGCCGCATCCTGGACGATTCCGGCTTTCCGGATGCGAAGATTATGGCTACCAGCGATCTGAACGAATACAAGATCCTGGAGTATGTGGCCGCCGGGGCGCCCATCGATTCGTTCGGCGTAGGCACCGATCTTGCCACCTCGGCCGACAACCCAAGCCTTGGCGCGGTCTACAAACTGGTGGAGACCGAAGAGGACGGCGAACGCCGCTACACCGCCAAATTCTCAAAGGAAAAGCAGACGCTGCCGGGCGCCAAGCAGGTGTTCCGCTATGAGGATCACGATCTGGTGGGCTGCAACTGGGAATGTCCCACCTGCCCGCCGGGCGCGCGTCCCGCCGAGGTTTTGCTGCGCCCTGTGATTCTGGGCGGCGAACTGGTGGACACACTGCCTTCGGCCACCGAGGCGCGGGAGCGGGCGCTTTCCCTCATCGCCAGGCTGCCGGTGGCGCTGCGTAGCCTTTACA
Organism: Bryobacteraceae bacterium; assembly: GCA_033762895.1. GTDB lineage: Bacteria > Acidobacteriota > Terriglobia > Bryobacterales > Bryobacteraceae > CADEFT01. Next base: position 20,547 of record JANRLE010000085.1, read on the forward strand.
CCGCCGAGCATCCATGGCGCGTGGAGTATTCCGCTGAGTTACTGGCGCTGCGCGACAAAGTACTACCCCCGGGAAACCAATGAAAACCGTTTTCTTCGACATCGACACGCAGATCGACTTCCTGTTTCCTGCCGGCGCGCTGTTCGTTCCCGGCTCCGCGCCGCTGGTTCGGAAAGTGGCGGATCTGAACCATTGGGCCGCGGCCAACGGGATTCCCGTTGTTTCCACGGTGGATGCACACGCGGAGAACGATCCGGAATTCCGGCAATGGCCGCCGCATTGCGTCGCCGGCACCACCGGGCAGCAGAAACCCGCTGCAACGTTATTGGAGAAACGCGTGCTCGTGCCCAGCCGGAAGGCGGAGTTCTCCCTGAATGGCGCGCAGCAGATCATCCTCGAAAAGCAGACCACCGATGCCTTCACCAATGCGAACATCCCGGAGTTGCTGGACCGGCTGGACGCCGGGCGCTACGTCGTCTATGGCGTGGTGACGGAAATCTGCGTGCGTAATGCGGTGCGCGGACTGCTTCAGACCGGCCGGCGCATCGAGATTCTCGCCGATGCCATCCAACACTTGAACGAAAAGGAAGCGGCGCGCTTTCTGGCGGAGTTTGTTGCCGGGGGCGGGTTTCTCTCGCGATCTCCGGCATGAAAGACGGGTTTGATTTCGACGGTGCAATCAAGGATCTGTTCCAGTGGGACCTCCCGAGCCTGATGTCCTCGCTGGCTGGCGGCGTGGCGGTGCGCGCATTTCTCAATGTGGAGCTTCCCAAAGTTCAACAGCGCCGCGTGGATCTGGCCGTGCTGCTGGCTGACGACACCATTCTCCACATCGAATTCCACGGCAGGAACGACCGGGATCTGCCCTAGTCTACGAGGGTTGTCCGGACGGGTAGAATGGGAGATAAAGCGTATGGGCGTGATCATTGACGTCGAAAAGAATCCGGCGCTGATGAAGTGGCGGCGGGAAGCGATTGCCGAAGGGATCGCCGAAGGGAAGTGCAGCCTGC